>JBOFQC010000436.1:0-1896 GCA_051660725.1 Thermoguttaceae bacterium | reverse complement strand
AAGACACAAAACAATTGGGCTTTTACTGTCGGTTTGACCTATTCTTTTGGCACGAGCAAAACGCGGCGACCCGTGACTTACTGGCCATATACACCAAGTGCTGGATCGAAATGGTGATCTTTTCTGCAAAAATCTATCAGTCTGCTAACAAGTTCAGTCACGTTTCGTAGAAACGTGCTGTTTTTATGGGCACCTCTATTTATTGACTGGAACGCAGGCGTTTCGAGCCGCCTGTTTAGCCCGCTTTCGTAGAAAGCGGTTGTTTCGAGACCCTGTCCGTTGGAAAATTTTTTCGTTTTTCAAAAGTGGGGCTTGCAATCTTTAATTTTTCGTGTAAAATTTCAAATTGCATTCTGGCTTATTGCCGGTTTAACAATCAGATAATCGCAAGTATTTGCCCTTGAAACCGTTTTTTTGACGGGCATTCTTCCTGCATCACCCGGCTTGCCGGTTGGAAGAAAAAGATTTTGCTCTCGAATCGTGCGTTCCCGAACGGGAATGTCATGTCGAGAGCTTGCGAAGTTCCGTGCGGACAATTAGAAACTGTCTGTATTGGTTTGCGCGTGCGCAAGCTGTCTCAGTGATGCGAGAGGATGCTTCGTATTTCAAGGGCACATGGCGTTCCCTTTTCTTTTTGAAAAGGCTTTCGCCTTCTTGTCGATTCTCGACAAATATTTTTTAATTCTGAAAGGGCATCGTTATGAGCAAAATTGAATGGAACGCCAAACCGAGCAAAGAAGTCGTAGAATACTGGTGGAAAAAGTATAGCGACGATGCTGCTTTGCAGGCACAAGACACCTTAATCGACACTCTTTTCAGCAAGACTTGGAAACAAAAAGAATGTACGAAATATGGCATTGAGTTCGTAAGAGTTCGGATACTCAACGACTTCTTCAGCACCTCAATAACAAGGAAAGTTAAGATTTCAGCAATGGCAAAACACATCGCCAAACTGAACACATTGGAAAAACGAATGGAACGAGGAGATGTTTCAGTGGTGAATGATATTGCTAAATGTCTAGACGCAACAGGTATATTGCGTTCATTTGCGACGAAGTACGCACATAGTTTTTGCCGTGCAAATGACATCCAAGATGAAAATGAACGGAATCCCTATCCGATTTATGACAGTAAAGTCAGAGCGATGTTGATGTATTTCAAGAAGCACTTTTCGTTTGCGAAATTTACAGGTGAGGGGTTGGAAGAGTACGCAACTTTCAAAAAGGTCATGGATGCGTTCCGCGATGCGTTTGGGTTGCAAAAGTATACAACGGAGCAGATTGACAAATATCTTTGGCTGGCGGGCAAAGCAAAGCCCCCACGCTAAACGCAGCGTGTTTCATGCCCCGCGCTAACGCTTGGGGCTCTGTTGACTCTGTTGTCATTTCATTACACACTCACTTTAACCAACTTTATGACCATGCCAAACTGGTTTTTCGCTGACGCAGACGGAATAAAACAGGGGCCGATCAACGATCAGCAACTTCAATCACTGGTGAAGCAGGGAATAATTGTTCCGACAACCATCATGGAAACCGATTCGGGGCACAAAGGACAAGCTCGACAAATTCCCGGCTTGAATTTTTCGTTACACTATAGGCCTGTTCCCTTCCCCAGACGGGACGCAAGTATGCCAACACAATCTAACAACTCGATTTTTTTGTGGCTGTTCGATTTTTCTTTTCAGAATCGACAGTTTCAAACTATAAATCTGTGGTGTTGCCGGATTCTCTACGCAATTGGTTTGGTGCTGGCTGTTCTGATTTGCCTATTTTACACGTTTGGTCTTTTGCGAGAAGCAAGTTACGACAAAGGCGCAATTGTTGTAATACCATTTGTGTGGATTGGTGCCATTAGCTTTATCATTGGGCTGCGATTGGTCTGTGAGTGGAGTAT
>JBOFQC010000435.1:0-1500 GCA_051660725.1 Thermoguttaceae bacterium | reverse complement strand
TTCACTGAATATTCTGACAAAATTAACATAGAAAAGTAAAAATGGAACTTGTAAAACGGCATTTCGACGAAGAAGCAAAAATATTTGACGAAACAATTGTTCGACTTATTCCCAGATATGCGGAATTTACACAAACGCTAGTTGAAGGAATTGCGTTTGACAGAGATTCGAAAATCGACATTCTCGACATTGGTTGCGGTACTGGAACGATTGCGCGTAAAATTGCCGACTTGTTTCCAAATGCGAAACTCACGCTAATGGACATAGCGCCAAAAATGATCCAATGCGCAAAACACAAATTGTCTGATCGCCCGGAAACGGAGTTCGTCGTTTCGGATTTCACCGGTTACGATTTTTCTTCCGACCGATTCGACGTAATTGTGTCGTCGTTGGCTTTACACCATGCCGAAACCGATGACGACAAAATCGATTTGTATCGCAGAATCTTCAAATCACTTCGTAGAAACGGCCAATTCCTAAATTTTGACGTGACGCTTGGACCAACCGATCACCTTGACCGACTTTACATCAACAAATGGGTTGAGTTTATGAAAACCAATGTGCCCGAAGATGAAGTCAATAACAAATGGCTGAAAACTTACCGTGAAGAAGATAGACCGGTACCAATTGCGACGCATTTGAAATGGCTCGCGGAAGTTGGATTCACAGGAATTGATGTTCTGCTAAAACAATGTTTAGGTGCCGTTTATTGCGGCACCAAGCCGTAAGATCGAAAACTCTGCAAAATTTTTCTGACGCTCAGTTGTACCGAATCATTTCACGTCTTGCTTTTCTTCGATTATCGACATCAGCTTGACAAGGTGGAAGATAATAAAGAAAACTACAATGACGCAGACGATTATTTTTAACGCACCAGAAAAATTACTTGTCTCGGTCTGAACAACGGGGTTGTCGTAACCAGTCGTTTGAACGTACTCCCCGCGACTTGACACAATATCCGACGCAGGCAGACTTGCCGACACCGTTGAAATACTATTCCGAGCAGGAATCGGTCCGTGTGCTGGCTGCGTTGTCGTAACTACCCGTTTCTCAGCCCGTCCTTTTTGTTCTTTTTGCGTCAGTTCAAAATTCTTCTTTTGAGTTCCACTTGTCCAATCAACACTAAACGGCTGATTCTGGTTTTGCCTGCCGTTTACAGTGCCACGTTTGGTTTGTTGGTTAAAATCTGGAAAGTCCGGATATCCTTGAACCGGGTCGTACTGCGTATCCGGGAACGTATCGAAACTGCTATTCATCGTTCGGGAAGCGGCTGAACCGCGCTGCCGTGATGGACCACTTGGTGCAGTTCCAATTGTGTAGTTTATTGGAGTTTCTTCCTTGTAATTTAACGCACTCAAACGGCATAATTCTGCGCCCTCAGACAATTTATGCTTTGGCGCAACAGGTTCCGTTTGAGCAAACAAACTTTCCGGCTCTTTTGAAACAGCCGCAATTTTTGGAGCCGAATCGTCAAGGAACCGTTTAACACGTCCGCAATAC
>JBOFQC010000434.1:0-4419 GCA_051660725.1 Thermoguttaceae bacterium | reverse complement strand
CGAAACCGCATCCTCGCTGTACACCGGAAGTTGCGCTTGCCGATGCCGTAATTGCATTGACTACAAACATTTCGGCCAACCGAGGCGAAACGGTTGAATTCAACAAGGAATGGTTTGATCCAGAAAGTGATTCCACGCCGGAAACCGAACTTTTGAATTCGCCAACCGGAAAACCGGACCTGAGCAAGTACGGAGTTAATGTATAATACAGTAATAGCACACAGCCAAATGTAAATTTGTCCGTTTCGTTTAGCCGCTGATCCTAGATCAGCGTTTTACTGTTTCGCAAATTTACCTGTGCGTAGCGGAATAAATAATCATGATTAAAACGGAAGACCTGACCAAGCAGTACGGACAATTTTACGCTGTAAAAGACCTTAAACTCGACTTGAAAGAGGGTGACCTTTTCGGTTTTATTGGTCCAAACGGTTCTGGCAAGACGACCACAATGAAAATTTTGGCAACGCTCTTGCAGCCGACTTGGGGCGAAGCGTATGTGTGCGGCCTCTCGATTTTCACTAAGCCGAAAGAAATACGGCGTATGATCGGATTCATGCCCGACTTTTTTGGCGTTTACGACGACATGAAGGTAATTGAATACCTCGAATTTTTCGCAGCGGCTTATCGAATTCGCGGCGAAAAACGTCGAAAAGTGTGTGAGGAAATGCTTGATCTGGTTGATCTCGGTTACAAACGTGAAGCACTTGCAACCAGCCTTTCTCGTGGGATGACGCAACGGCTCGGCCTCGCACGGGTGTTGCTGCACGACCCACAAGTTTTGCTTCTTGACGAACCGGCGAGCGGTCTCGACCCACGAGCCAGAATCGAAATGCGGGAACTTCTGAAACGTCTCGGCACACGTGGTAAAACCATCATGGTTTCCAGCCACATCTTGCCGGAACTAGCGGATGTCTGCAACAAAGTCGGAATTATTGAACGCGGCGAACTCCTTGTAAACGCTGATGTTGCCGAGGTTATGCGAAAAGTCCGCGACCATATTGTGCTGCAAATAGAGGTCGTTTCCGACGTTGATAAAGCGGCAAAACTTCTCGAACAACATAATAGTGTTCATTCCGTTGAAATCAAACAGATACACGGCAGGCAGGTTATAAGTGTTTCAGTCGGTAAGGAAAAAGCAGTAGACGATTACTGCGACATACCGACAATTTTGGTTGAAAATGGTTTACGAATTCGTTCGTTTAAAGAGGACGAAATCAACCTTGAAACCGCGTTTTTAACATTAACAAAAGGAATTACAGCTTAATTGAGGCATTGGGTATTAGGCTTTAGGCATTAGTTTTTAATTTTTTGCTGATTAGGTGCATAAATTGCTTTGGAGTAAAAAAAGCCTAACTTTCTTTTCCCTAACGCCCAATGTCTAAAAGCCTTACGCCTACCATGCTATGCGTCTTTCACCTCTGCAATCGCGGTTACAGGACGACCTTCGTGGGTTGATAGAGGGTGAAGTGCGTTGTGATGACACAACTCTTCAACTTTATTCAAGTGACGCGAGTCCTTTACAATACAAGCCGCTCGGAGTAATCTGGCCCCGTTCAACTACCGACGTTGTTGCTTGTGTGAAATACGCCGCTGAGCGTGGAATTCCAATACATCCGCGAGGTGCCGGCACCGGAACAAGTGGTGGATGTCTCGGCACTGGAATCGTGTTGGATTTTACCCGTCACATGCGGCGGATGATACACGCCGACGACGAATCGGTTCGTCTTCAGCCGGGAGCGGTCAGATCGCGTGTGAACATGATGTTGTCGAGGTCGCACGGACGAATTTTTGGGCCTGATTCAGGTTTTCCGCCTGCAAGCACAATTGGAAGTGTACTTGCCTGTGATGGTGCCGGGTCGTATTGGTTGAAATACGGCTCGCCGAGAAACCACGTTGTGTCACTCGAAATCGTGCTTGCCAGCGGCGAAATATTGCGTCTCGAAAACACTGCGGAACCAGCTCAAAGTCAATTATCGAAAGAAGTTGAGCAGATTCTGACGCCGCACTTACGGGAAATTTCCCTTGAGCAAAGCGATTTGGTTCCAGATCGGGCCGGTTATAGGCTCGAAGGGGTGTTGAAAACTTTTCCCGGAGCTAAAAAGTCGGAGCAAGCGGAAACCACTTCGGCGCTGGCAGAAACGCAAGAAACAAGAAATGAATCAGACCCGGATGCGAAGCCTGATATAAAGTCGGACGCGTATGTAAACCTTGCCCGACTATTTTTGGGAAGTGAGGGAACGCTTGGTATAATAACCGAAGCGCAGCTTAAAACCGTTCCTTTACCGCTTCATAACGGAGGAGCACTTTTTCTATTTGATTCGCTTGAAAAAGCGGTTCGTGCCGTCTCGGTGCTTGTACCGCTCAACCCTTCCTTGTGCGAATTGGTTGACAGACGCCGAATCAATCTGGTACGGGAGTGGGACAAACGGTTCGCCTCATTTTTGCCGCCTGAAACGGAAGCGGTGTTGCGAGTTGAAGCGGACGGTGAAAACGCACAAGAAGTCGGTGACAAACTAAACGCAATGGTTGACGTGCTACGATTCACGGAACACCTTTGTTTTGGTACGCGGTTGGCATTTGACCGAGCGGAGTTGGGATTATTCCGTGATTTTCACAGAAAAAGCGAACTTGCACTTGCCCGCCTCCCTGCGGCTGTTAAAGCGGTATCGCTTTTCAATGACATTGCGATTCCCGTTGATAAATTGCCCGCATTTTTGGTTTTGATACAAAACGTATTTAAACGGCACGAAATCAGTGCGTCTTTTTTCGGACATGTCGGGCACGGGCACCTTGACATCACCCCAATTGTACCAATAATTTCTGATGATTCAGTAGATATTCCAACATTGACGAACCGCTTGGCAGACGATGTTTTCGCCGAAGTGATACAACAAGGAGGAACGATTTCTTCCGACGGGGCGTGCGGTTTTATTCGGTCCGGTTATCTGCCGCAGCAGCACCAGTTTTTGTACCCGTTGTTCAAGCAGATTAAATCGCTATTTGATCCGCAAGGGATTATGAATCCGAATAAAGTTA
This sequence comes from Thermoguttaceae bacterium, assembly GCA_051660725.1. Taxonomy (GTDB): domain Bacteria; phylum Planctomycetota; class Planctomycetia; order Pirellulales; family Thermoguttaceae; genus JAVBSX01. Next base: position 1,383 of record JBOFQC010000434.1, on the reverse strand, counting down.
TTGTTCCGGAAACTTTGGATAACGATTCGACTGATAAATGGATTAATAATTTATTGACCAGTGCGAAATATTCAAGCTAGTACACAGCCAAATTTAAATTTGCCGATTATGTTTAACCGTTGATTCTGGATCGGCGGATTTCAACCTCACTCAGTAAGATGATTACCCCTAGAACACTTAAAGGATTTCGTGACGACTTGCCGGATGTGATGATGATTCGTGAAAAAATCATTGATCAGGCTCGTCATGTATTCCGTTCATTTGGATTCTGTCCAATAGACACCCCGGCACTTGAGTACTTGGAAATACTTTCGGGTAAAGGGAGCGACGAAACAGATAAACAGCTTTATAAATTCGAGGATCACGGAGGTCGGGCGGTTGGTTTACGGTTCGACTTGACGGTGCCGTTTGCCCGCTTTGCCGCTCAGCATATCGGTTCGCTTGGTACGCCGTTTAAACGGTATCACATCGCAAAAGTGTGGCGGGGTGAAAACACGCAGTCCGGCAGATACCGGGAATTTATGCAGTGCGACTTTGACACAATTGGCACCAACTCAGTTGCAGCCGACATTGAAATCGCGCTCATGATAAACTGCCTGCTCGAAACAATTCTCGACTGTAAAACATCCGGCGAAACAGCTTGCGGATTCACGATTCGGATAAACAACCGCAAGGTACTTTCCGGGCTGCTTGAAAAACTGAACCTTTCGGACAAGTCGGTTCTCGTTTTACGGGCGCTTGACAAATTGCCCAAAATTGGACGCGAAAAAGTAGCCGCTGAAATGGTCGAATTTGCCGGTGCCTCGCAAGAACAAGCAGACGCCGTGCTGAAACTGGCGGAGTTAACCAACGGACACGGTGACACCAAACAGATTAGTAATGAATCAGTTCTCGAGTCGCTTCGTGAAATGCTAAGTGGGAATTCGCTTGGAGAAAAGGGGATTTCCGAACTCGACTTTTTACTTCGCAGTCTCCGTGAAGCCGGAGTGACGGATGGAAGGGTTGTAATTGACGTTTCAATTGCACGGGGACTTGATTATTACACCGGCACAATTTACGAAACGTTCTTGAACGAATTGCCGCAAATTGGAAGTGTATGCAGCGGAGGAAGATACGACAACCTTGCCGGATTGTATACGAAACAGGAATTGCCTGGAGTTGGGGCGTCACTAGGCTTGGACCGTTTGCTAGCCGCTCTTGAGCAGTTGAACCGAATTGAAAAAGCGGCAACTCCGGCAAGCGTTTTCATCCCGTATTTCGTAGAGTCTTTGTACGGCGAGTACTTGAAACTTGCAACTAATTTGCGTCAAAATGGTATTGGAGTCGAAGTGTATCCCGAATTCAAAAAGCTCGGCGTACAACTAAAGTACGCTGACCGCAAAG
>JBOFQC010000433.1:0-4520 GCA_051660725.1 Thermoguttaceae bacterium | reverse complement strand
AAACCAGTTGCTCGCACCGTTTGAAGGAATTGAAAGTACCAGACCGTTTTTGTACCGATTTTACGACCTCGCAATCCGTTGTTTTGCTGAATCGCAGCAAGACACGGAAGACCATTCGTCGCTTCAGAGAGCGATAATGAACCAGTTACGGTACATTCGGCAATCACGTTGTTGGGTTACGAAAACCAACGCGGACCGTGCTGCATTGACTGAACAACGCAACGTTACCCAAACAGCGGCATCACAAACCGCCGCAGCACAAAATGCTGACGCCAATAACACAATTTCGGACAGTGCTGCAAATCAAAACCGTGACGACGAAAACCACGGCACGTTATTCATGTTTTTCACTAATCAGCAGGACGGAACAGCAATATTTTTGCCTGGTGATAACAGACCGCTTGAACGGTTTACGATTCCGTACACGCGGCAACAGTTGAAAGAGGCGGGACTTTCGGCCAAGACACTGCCGTTACCTGAACCGCTTGTCAAACGGCTGCAAGAAGAACGGGAAGCAGGCCGAAACTTTGACGTTTCGTTTAGTGACACCAATTGCTGGAGCAATTCACGTGACGCGCTCGGCACTGATGATTGGCCTTTTGAACAGGTATATGATTACATTTGGTAAAATAACCTGCCGTTCAGTCGTGAATCGCTTTGTATAATAATTGTTAGCCGCCGAGCCCTGCTCGGCGTTGTACCTTTTTTAACCCCCACCGGATCAGGGCTCCGGGGCTTGTAACTTGAATGCGGCTAATATGATTACCGCAAAATCTTTCCTATACTTATTAATATAACGAACTTACAGCATATTGTGTAAACGCTCTGGCAAACATGATTGAATTAACTGCCGACTGAGCGATTAACTCCTGCCTTGCCAAGCGTGACGATTCCAGCGCAACATCCGTGTTGGAAATCTCTGCCTCTGCATCTGTTACAATTGTAAGCTGATCTTCCAGGTTGGAACGGTTCGTGTTCAATGTCGTCTGAGCAGAGCCGATTTGACCGCGTTCAATTGCCAAGCTGGTAATTGATTCGTTCACAATATCAATTGCTTTTTGCACATCGGAATTATTCGTGAAATCCAAACTCCTAAGATCGTTCAACTTTCCACTTTTACCGCCGAGAGTCACGGTGTTCACGCTTGCAATCCCCATTTTGTATCGGTTGGCCGAATTTATATCTTTTCCTAATTGGAATTCGGTCCCGCCCGCCACCTGCAAGTCAAATTTGTCTCCAACAACTGCCTGTGACAGATTCGCGCTGAAATTCGCGGCGTTTGAAAACACGGAAACGTAATCGCCGTTGGTGCTTATATTTCCTTCAAGCCCACTGAGTTTCCAATCTTCGCCTTTTGAGGTTAGTGTCAATCCGCCAACCCAAAGCGCCTTACCATTTGCATCGGCAAAGTTTACCGCCACTGCAAGTCCATTACCATCAGTTGCTGTCAACTTCAATGTTTGGTTTGCACCTTTAGTTGGCGATTCGACCACTAAATCTCCACCGGCATTAAGCGAAGCGGTCAAATTGACCGAAGTATCCGCCGCAAGTGATATGTTTATTGCGTTGGCAACCTCAGAAGTACTTAGGTCTAAAGCACCTCCACCTGCGGAATTGTCAAAAGTTGTCATTATCGACCTGCCGTTGGTATCCGTAAAAGTCAACAACGTGGTTGCACCAGCCGCAACTGAGAGTGCGGTGGCAGAGTCAGCTAGCTTAATCCCCGCAGTTTTGGCCGTGTTAGTAACCGAAAAATTCAAATCAAGCGGCGTGTTTCCGTTCACGTTTGCTTTCGTGAAGTTAATGTCCGAAATGTTATCTCTGTTTGCTCCGGTCGAAAGCACATTGTATCCATACGCACCGTTGATTATCTGCTTCCCACCGAAAGTTGTCGATTGGGCAATATAATCAATCGAGTCGAGCATCTGGAACACCCCCTGCCGAACAGCGTCGACGCTTGAGCTCCCGGCACTCATTAACAGGCCGAGCAAACCGGTGTCTTTCGCATCGTCCGGCGACCCATTCAATAACGAAGCGATACTTGCCATTCCACTTTCCGCTACATTTAACACGTTCATTGCCGAACTGTTGTTGTTGATTGCAGATTGCATGAGCTTCATGTCCGATCTCATCCCTTCACGAATAATCAGCCCCGACGGGTCGTCTTTGGCAGAATTTATTCGGAAACCAGTTTCGAGACGTTTAAGAATATTGGAGATCGTGTTAGTTGTTCGCTGGTAAGACAGAAGCCCCTGCGATTCCATCGGGTTCGTATTAAAATAAATTGCCATTTTATCGATTTTGCTGAAATTTCCGATTTTTGCCAATCGACCGATTGTTCCGATTTTATCTAATCTTACGAAAATATTTAAACTAACGGTCGAAACGATAGTATCGGTATTTTAGATAAAACGGGTAATGTCGTCAACTAGCGCGCAGAAAAAATCGGCAATTTAAGAAGAATCGTTAAAATCGGTAAAGAAACAGGCTGGGACAACCTGTGATTAAATTAATCAGGAACTTTGTGGGTAATCATTCGCTTTTGGTATTGTATTTTTCCAACAAGAAATAAGCGGCCTAATTCGGCAGATTGCGGCCTAAACGACCACACGTTAATAAGAACATTGCGCAGACAGCTACGGCTACGAAGAGTTGAAATTGCTCTCGGTGCTGTTTTCTTTTTTCCGTTCGCAGATCACTCTGCTGCAGCTGAGAAAGATTGTCGTTGTAAAATTTACCGAGATCGAAATCGGCAGAGTTGTCGTTTAAAAACGCTCCTTTTGAAATGGACGCGATTTCCTTTAAGGTGTCGATGTCAACTTTTGAGCGTACTTCGTCACCTTGAAATTTCAAAAAGGAACGTTTTCCAGAGCTGTCGGTTATTGGAATCCGTCCCCCGTCTTTGTTGTCCCCAATTGCAATTGGATAAATCTTAACCCCTTGTTGCTCGGCAATTCTGGCGGCTGCAATTGGATCGGATTCATGGTCTTCCCCATCTGTCAGAAGCAGAATAACACGGTCTCGCCCTTCATCTTTCGGTAAAGAACGTAGGGCAAGTCGAATCGCGTCACCAATTGATGTTCCTCCTGCTGGCGCGGTGTCGGTGTCGACTTTTTCCAGTGTTTCCCTGAAAAAACCAATATCGTTTGTTAGAGGAACCAGCATCATAGGCCGACCCGCAAAAGTTATCAGGCCGATTCTGTCACCTTTTACTTTTTCGATCAGGTCTAAAATATCAGACTTCGCTCTAATCAATCGATTCGGAGCGACATCTTCGGCAAGCATGGAACGGGAAGAGTCGAGCAGCACGAAAATATCAGCTCCTCTTTGCGTCACTTCCTGAAAATAAATGCCGAACTTTGGCCTGGCTGCGGCAATTATCATTGAACTTACGGCGAGCAGAACCAGAGAAGTCCGCACTCCCCACCACACTGATGAAGTGTGCGGAATAAGTTTCGGCTGCATATTTTCGTCGCAAAATCTGAGCGAACTTGCTTTTTCTTGCTTTCGTTTCCAAAAAAGCAGAAAAAACACGCACGGCACCGCCCAAAATAAAGACAGAATTTGCGGGTATTCAAAAACAAAGTCCGACATTTTGTGCGTGGGTTATACAACAGCCGAGTTATAAACGCTGATCTAGGATCAGCGGCTAAACACAATTGACCAATTTACATTTGTCGTAATATCATGTATTCCGACATTGTGATTCGGTGGAATTTACAAACTTCTTTCCCGGACTTCTTTTTCGAGTCGTTCTATAACGGCGGCAATTGGAGTGGGGCCGAGTTCGCCTTCTTTCCGGCTGCGGAGTGCGACTGTACCGCTCTCTTCCTCATTGGCACCAACAACGGCAAGATACGGTATCAAGTCGTGACGCCCTTCACGGATTTTCGCACCAATCTTTTCGCCTCGCATATCAACGCCGACCCTGAATCCGTGTTCCAATAGCTGCGACTGGATTTTTTTGGCGTAATCGTCGAACTTTTCGCTAATCGTCAGAATCCGTATCTGCTCCGGCGCAAGCCAAGTCGGGAACGCAGCCGCAAAATGCTCGATCAATATTCCGCAGAACCGCTCAAATGAACCAAGCGGCGCACGGTGAATCATGACCGGCGTATGTGGCTTGTTGTCGGCTCCAACGTACTCCAAACCGAATCGGTCCGGGCTCGGCAAATTGTAATCCAACTGTACCGTACCAAGCTGCCATTTCCGTCCGAGGCAGTCACGAACAATGAAGTCTGCTTTCGGGCCGTAAAACGCCGCTTCGCCTTCCACGATTTCCAAGCTCGGCAAATCCATTTCGCGACAAACTTTTTCGAGAGATTCCTGGGCTTTTTTCCAATTTTCCGGATTACCTACGTATTTATCGCTCACCCAATCTCTGAAACTCAGCCGTACTTGAAAATCCGTAAAGCCAATCGTGTTAAGCACATACAACGTCATGTCAATGCAGCTGCGAAACTCGTCTTCAACCTGTTCGGGAGTGCAGAAAATGTGGGCGTCATCTTGTGTAAAACCAC
>JBOFQC010000432.1:0-8122 GCA_051660725.1 Thermoguttaceae bacterium | reverse complement strand
AAAGCGATTCCACGTGGAAAGGTAAACTCTTGTTCGGCTGGCAGCGGACACTGGGACTGCACGTTTATGACAGCAACTTCGGAAACATTTCGACCAGGACTCGGCAGATCGTTCACGAATGGTGACGGCGGTTTCATTCCGATAGCAAGACTGGACGACGATTTTTACGATGCGTTTGGAAGCTGGCACACTGGCGTTTGCAACTTCGCCCTTGGGGATGGTTCTGTTCGTGGTATCAGTACTTCGACTCCGCCTGACACCGTGCTGTATCCTCTGTCGCGGTGTGATGACGGCAAGTCAGTTTCGTTGCCGTAAATGCAGTGTAGCGCTAGTTTTATGTCTGTAATTATTCAAGCAAATCAGTACATGGTTTTTTCGTAATTTACTTATGTTTGAAAAAAATTTTTCCTCGACTTCTCTGGACGAAGTGAAACGGAGTCTTTAAAGTCGAGGAACGCACGAGTATTCTGTCTACAAATCATCTCGCAATTTCGCGCAGGTCAATAATCTGGAGTTTTGCCTCATGAAACAAATAATATTTTTTTCTGTAATACTTATTTCGTGTATTTTCAGTCTCGGTTGTAGTAATAAAGTTGGCTTAAAAGGAAAAGTTGTGTTTTCTGACACCAAGGAACCGTTACCATGCGGAGAGATACAATTTTCTAATGATACTTTACTCGCACGTGGCACCATTAAAGAGGACGGCACTTTCATAATGGGTACCGATAAAAAGAAAGACGGACTTCCGCCCGGTACTTACGGTGTCGCTATTTCACGTGCAGTTGTTAAAAACGAAGAGCCGATTCCCATTGGGCCTAATGGGTTCCCTCTAGGTCCTGAGGAGTTCGACCTTATACATCCAAAGTATAAAAATCGAGCAACTTCAGAAATTACGGTTAACGTTGACAAAAACACGCGGATCATTGAGATCGAAGTTGATCGACCATAATATCTCTTATTGACCAACACTAAGACAATTAGGGTGCGCGCAATTTTCCTTGCTAAACCGGGAGGTCTACATCGTTTACAATACGGTTGAACGGCATAAAAGCCGGAATGGAGCGCAGCGAAATGACGGTCAGGGGCGGTTGAATGTACTGCTGACAAGTTTATCTACACGAGCCGGGAGTGATGCGCAGCGGAACTTCCGGGTTATTAACTGGTACTGTATAACCTATTTTCCATTTGTCGAAGTAATACACTGCGTCCTGACTCTGTAATCGTCCTACGCCCTGAAAGGGCACAATACTTAGCCCAGGGTTAGCCGAAGTGTTACTACACGGAGGCGCGGCCCTGGGTTACAATGCTCCTCCTCGGTCAGCCGCCCTGAAAGGGCAAGGTAAATGGCGCGGTGTTGATTTTGTTTTTTTATTGCGCCCTTTCAGGGCTTTATTTTCAAGGGAAATCCGTAACCCAGGGCTGCGGCGAGTACGCCTTACCCTGGGCTAAGTACACTGCCCTTTCAGGGCGGAGAGCCGGGGGTTCTGTCAATAATAAATCTTACAGTACAGTTAGTACGACCTTGAAAATACCTCTTGACAAAAAATTTTCGACGTGCTAAACTAATTTATTAGATTAGTTGAAAGTCAGGTTTCTATTTATTCTATACTGTTCAACGGCAATAAGTTGACATTTTCCAATTATGGGATTTGTGAATGTAATAACAATAAAACCAACGAAAATTCGGTAAACTAAGCCGACCGATTCACGCCTCGACGGCAGGTCGCGGGAGGCGGAATACTTTACGCGAAGCAACTTACGCCTGAACGGCAGGTTCCCGCCATGCCGTGCTACGGCATAACAGGAGAAAAAAATGGCAAGACAAGATCAACCTCTCGTTCCGAGCGAACGGGAAATGGACATCTTAAAAGTTTTTTGGGAAGTAGGCGAAGTTCCTGTTCGTGTAATTCATCAGAAGATGTCACCGAACGGTGAGTTTGCGATTACGACGATTCAGACATTGGTCAGAATAATGGCTGAAAAAGGGTTTCTTAAGGTTCGTAATATTAACCGTACGTTATACTACAAGCCATGCTACACAATTGAGCAGGCGAGTTCTCGGTTTCTGCATAAAGTATTTGACGGAGCGGTTGACCAATTGGTTTTATCAATGTTGCGAGCTGAAGATTTGTCGGTTGATGAACTGCGTGACATTGAAAAAATGATAGCAAAAACCCGCAAAGAAAAATTGGAGAAAGAATCATGAATACTGGAATCGACATTCTTGTTCGCATCCTTCTTTTCGAGGTGATCGTATTTTTGCTTTTAGGCAGTGTATTAGTGTTGCAACGTTATTTCATGCAACCAGTTGACAGAATTAGACTTACGCAGCTAGGTTTCGTTCTTGTTATCGTTGCGTTGGTGACTGCGGGAATTGGTGCCGGTCCAAAGTGGTTAATCCCGATCACGTCAGTGAAGCACGTTGAAATCCAAAATACTGAATCTGTTGACACCGAGATGCAACATATTGCAAATGCACAGACACCACGGCACCAGACTCAAGAAATTTTTGAAAAAAAGATAAACGAATCAGAAAATTTCTCGAAAGAAGCTAAACCGCCACTTTTTTCAAAATCAGAAATTACGCCTGTAGTTTTAGAAGTGACGCCACCTTTTCATGCGCAAGCAACCCAACCTTCCCAAGTTGTTAAAGAACCAGTTCCTGCTCCGCCAGTATTATCTACAACAGTGTCACATCAAGAATCAAAAGATGTAAGCATATCTGCCGTATCTTATTATGTTGAGAATAGTTATTGCGATGACTTTTTATATAAACACGCAAAACAGATTCTTCTGATTTTCGTCTTCGCTGGATTATTTTTGCCTGCATTTTGGCTTGGTGTCAGGAATATATTTGCGTGGCTGCGCCTCGAACGGATTCGGAAGTCTTCGCATCCGGCCTCAGAAAAAGTAATGGAATTATTCAACGAAATCCGAAATAACAATTTTGCGTCGGTGTCAAGTAGTAATGTTGATTTGCGAGCTTCAGAAAAAATTGCCACGCCAATGCTGTTCGGTTTTTTCAAAACAACGCTTTTGATACCGTCACGGATAATTCATGCCGAGCTGGAACAAAAAGAACTGCGAGCCTGCCTCGTTCATGAACTGGCACACATGAAAAATGGCGACATTTTAACGTGGAATTTTATCCGTATTTTTCAATATCCACTTTGGTTTCAACCGTTTTACTGGATATTGCGTTCACGATTGCTTGCCGATCAGGATTATTTGGCTGATGCCGCTGGTGTCACAGCCTGTACCGAACCAGCCGATTATGCGCAAATCCTGTTCAACCTTGCAAAACAGCGGTGCCACGTGATACAAACCAATACGCTCGGCATGGCTGGTCGCAAATCTCAACTCAAAAGGAGAATCGAAATGATACTTGACACCCCGACCAAACTCACAACTATTTCGAACAAGCGTCGGTTGATTTTGCCGGTTGTTCTGCTTGCCGTTCTGGCAATTTTCGGCAGCAGTGTCAGATTTACAGAAAAAACCGTTGTCGTTACCGCAGCAGAACCTCAGACGCCGCAAGTACCTGATGTAAAACCAGTTGCACAGGAAGACATGAAACCGATTTCGATTACTTACAACGACAAAGACGGATACGAAATAACCGGTACGTTGTATGACAAAGACGGAAAACCAGCCAGTGGTGCCACTGTACTTGTATATACATCAGAAAACGATGGACCGACAATTGACGTCAAAGAAGCCCAGCCGTATAAAACAGGACCGAACGGAAATATCACGCTTAAAGAAAAAAAGGTGTTTGCATTCCTCTGCCGCTCTGCTGACGGTACAGATTATTTTTTTCACAAAATACCGCAGAATCCAAATGATGCCGCAGTGAATGAACAAGCACCTATAGCGCAGTTGATGCGTGGTGACACCATTACTGGCAAAGTTGTTGATAAGGATGGAAACCCAATTTCTGATGCAACTGTTGGATACTACATGGTTTATCGTATGAATCACACGGTGCGAAGTGACGAAGATGGCAAGTTTGAAATTTTTTACCCGAAGAACGCGGCTGATGTAATCGCACTTTTTGCAATGAAGTCTAACTGCGGTCTTGATTATCAATTATTCCGTTCTGAATTTAACGAATCGCAAGGCATAAATACTCCACAAATCGACATGCGCCAACAATTTACGTTGACGTTAACTGGTGCCGAACCAATTAAAATGAAACTTGTTTGGGATGACGGTACACCGGCAAAAGGAATAACCGTTGCTCCGTGGATTTTACAAAACTCAAAGCGTAATATAACTAATTATTCTTCGGTTTTCGCCGATTCTTCGTTTAATTTTGCACTCCTCCAATACTTTACCAGACAAGAAACTGACGGCAATGGTGTCGTCGAATTCGATTGGATTCCTGATTGGGCTGAACGGGTAAGTTTCTTTTATGCCGATTTTCCCTGGTGGACGCCGAACGTCCCTTGGTTGCGGTTGGAGATGGATTTCAAAACCGATTCGCATGATAAAACTTTTGTGCTTTACAGGCCGCGAAAAATGTCTGGCACCGTTTGTTTTGCAGACGGTAAGCCGGCGTCAGGCATAATCGTGAAGTATAAAGGTGTCAGCCTAAACTATGAATACAAAGAAAAAAGCACCCAAACTGACGCCACTGGGCGGTATGAAATGGAGATTGATCCGGAAGTCGCGTATATTGTCGGAATCAAAAACGAAGATTGGGCCGCGCCGTTTTATAATCCGTTGGTTGTGAATGCGAATACGAAATCTGCAGAGCTGCAAAACCTTGATTTCACGCTCCAAAAATCGGCTCGCGTTCACGGCAAAGTCGTCTCCGGACCGGATAAAAAAATCATGGCGGGTCACAGAATAACCTTTTCTATCAAAGGCAAATCGGACGAATCGCTTCCTGCAGAGAAACAGTTGACCCGGCCTGAGAACTATGTGAAACCATGTAACGGTGATTTGAATTACAGCTTCTGGAAAGAAACTTACAGCGATAATGACGGGAATTATTCGATTACACTCGGGCCGGGCGATTACGAAATTGGCATGCTCGAAGGTTACATTGGATTAGATGGTTTTGTGCGTGATCTCATACCGGAAGGGACAATTTTTACCGTTGCTGACACCGCGGCTGATACCGCTATTGGTGACTCGCAGAGAGAAATCATGTATGATATCATTGCGAACGAAACGAAGAACGGGCAGCTTCAAGGTCGTGTTATGCTTGCCGACGGCACGCCCGCAAAAAACGCAAAGTTGCATGGTGCGTACTTTGACAAAGATTTAACTTACAAGCCCGCGACACCTGATTTTATTGCGGAAACTGACGCCGACGGAAAATTCAACGCCCCCAGAACCGTTGAAACCATGCAGCTTTACGCTGAAAGTACAGACGGAAAAGAAGCGGCACTGGTTTTCGTCGATGCAAAAGAAAATGATTTGAATATCACACTCAAGCCGACCGGAACTGTGACGGGCAAAATAATTTCCACCAAAGACGATAAACCGCTTGCCTATGTGGAACTACAATACGGAGTTCAGGTGTACAGTGCTGGTGACTCCACTTATTTCACCGAAGACAAGGAACTGGGTTACCCAGCACGGATTCCTGAGCCAATCCGCTTCGGAGCAAGTTTCAAAACTGACGCCGAAGGAAACTTTAAACTCGAAAATTTGATACCAGATGTAGATTACAAAATAGTATTCAAACCCAAAGATGAATTTAGAAGTTCATTCAAAACACTCTATTTGCTGAAAGAATTCCAAGCGAAGCGGAAAGAAACCGTTTCGCTCGGTGAAATCAAGCTTAATCCGCATGGTGTCAAAGGATATGAACCAACGGAGCCGGCTCCAAAATTTATCGTTACGCTACTTGATGATGTTAGTGGTAAACCAATACCGGGAGTAAGTATAGAAAAAAAATGGATTTATAATGACACCGGTAAACCGACCGATTTTATTTGGGGACAAGATGCGCCGCGTGGTTTTATTGGCAATGAAACAACCGACCAGTCGGGACAGGCAAAATTTGATTATCCGCAGGTACAATTTTTTGATCGGGATAAGGTTGAACTGGTTATCGAAGCCGCTCAAGAAGATAAAAAGTCACTTTATTTTTATGATTGGCAAGTAATCCCTGCGCCGTTTAAACCGTTGAACGAAGTAACATTTCGGCTAAAACGGTTTCCAATCGTGTCGGGAAAAGTAGTTGACACCACTGGAAAACATCTCGCTGGTGCAACATTAAGTTTCGTGACGCAGTTGCCGCCTCCGCAAGATGTTATAGAAAAAATTACTTCTAAAGATGGATCGCGTTACCTATTACCAAACGAGTATAAGGAATCATCAACTGTAACCGCCGTTGACGGAAGTTACGGCGCGCTCATATTGCCAAACTTCACTAAAGGTAATGTCACAATAAACGCGCCTGGTGGCATACCGGTGTCAATTGATCTCGCAGGCCGTTCTATTGACAAGCCGGAAGATTGGGTATTCACGCTTGAGCGAGGAACCGACGTTACCGGGCGGGTTGTTGATACCAAAGGGAATGGGATTCCAAATGTTTGGATCAATTTCGACCGCATGACAGTTGACGGAAACCCTTTGGAGGGAAATATTTATTCCGTGTTTTGTGATCCGCTTGGACGTTCTGTAAAAAGCGATTTGCAAGGATATTTCGTCGCTTCATCGCTTGGAAAAGAAAAGTATTCTGTTTTGATTACTTCGGTTCCATTATGTCCGAATAATGAAAACGTGAAACAAAATGAATCGTCAGATTATCCGATGTTTTGCAACGATTATGTCTTTGGAAGAAAAACGGTTGATCTACGTACCGAAGAAGGACAAGAACCGCAGCTGACACCGCTTGATTTTGTTGGTATGCCGACAATTGAGCTGAAATACCTGCTTACCGACGAAACAAAGGAGAAGGGGGCTTTACATTACAGTTCGTTATCTTTCCACGGCCAACTCCTTGATACCAAAGAAAATTGGTCTGTTCACCCCCCCAGAACAAATGATCCGAACGATTCTAAAAAACGAACCGGTGTCGTATACGTTCCAAAGGGAATACCACTTGCGCTTGGTGGCACATTGGTCGGTACAGCTGTTGAAAATATGACGACGACAATTTCCAACGAGAAACCTAACTGGACGCTTGAGTACCGCTTTGGTCCGAACGAAGAATGGAAACCATGCGAAGAAAATAAACCTGTAAATTCCCAAGACAACTCGCCTTACGTTTATATGGGCGCAGCACTTGAACCGTTGGAGCAGGAGGACAAAACGCTGGAAGTACGAATTCGGTCAATGACACCATAAATGCGAAAGCGAAAATACAAAGAAGGTTTAAATTTTTACGTATACCGGAGCCCGGCATGGGCGGGAACCTGCCGTTCAGGCATAAGTAGCTTCGCGTGAAGTTTTACGCCTCCCGCGACCTGCCGTCGAGGCGTGAATAGGTCGGCTCTTTTCCCGAGTTTTTAATGTTAGGTACTGATTATCTTCACTTACCCTGCGTTAGAAAACATGCAGTTTATGCCGGGCGACAGTATAATTACCAACTGGAAATTTAAACCTTCTTCGGTGTACAACCAATTTACTCGCTATCACTTATACTTGATTTTTCGACAAGCTGCTTAAGAAGCTCGGTTTGCTGGTGCAAATGTTCTTCAAGCATAACGATTTTCTTTTTTAATAAATGCTCGGCTTTAGTTGAATTTTCACCATGTACAAGCCACGCTGCCAGAATGCCTGAAAACGTTCCGAAAAGTCCAATCCCGACAAGCATTAAAATAATGGCGACGATTCGTCCTTCAAATGTAATGGGATATAGATCGCCGTAACCAACCGTTGACATTGTTACAACAGTCCACCAAATGGCGTCACCAGCGTTTTTGATGTTTGCTGTTTGTTCATTTACTTCGCACTGCAAGACACCAACCGAGCCAACTAATATTGTCATAATAGCGACCAGCACAGCAGAAAACACGACGCTTTCAGCCCGGTTTTTTAGTAATTCTTTGAATAATCCTTTTACAGACTTTACGCCGCGAAACAGCCTTATCACTCTTAAGACGCGAGCTAGCCGTCCCCAACGTGCAAATGTGAACATTGGCAAACTTGATACCAAGTC
>JBOFQC010000431.1:0-4500 GCA_051660725.1 Thermoguttaceae bacterium | reverse complement strand
AACCGTTACGGTATATCAGCTCACCCAATACCAACTCATGAACAGACGAACATATCAAATTTTCAGCTTCACGTTGATATACGTGGGCTTTTTTGCATGTACGGTGTCAGCGCAATTTTCGACTCCCAACCGTCATTATGTACATACACCGGGTTTACCGCCCGGAAATGTTGCGAAAACGTGGGGAAACATCACATCGCAAAAATACGTTCAGCCAATCGAATTTCGATTCCGTGTGGCTGATGACACCGTTGATAAATACGTACCGACCTTTAGTTTTGTTGGCGATTCATTTTTTTCGGAACCGATTCCCGCCCCGGCAATGGTTGGACTTGAAGTCGGTTCAATTTATCGTTTTAAAATAAGTGATATTCCGTACCACGAAGGACGTGAACTTTATCCTACGATTGAAATAATCGACCGAATAACTACGCCGCGGGGTAAGGAACTTGAATTTCCAATCGTGATTGAACTCGAACAAAGTGATTTCGATCTTGCACTGGCAGGAAAATTTGTTACTCGGGTAATTTACCTTGAGGACCCAGAAATAGCGTCACCGCAACGGTCTGATCAAGAGCCTGTAAAACAAGACGTGCCGTCTGGAGTCGATCCTGTTATTGTTGCCGACACTCTCGGAAAGCCGGTTGCAATTGTCCGAATTGGCGGGCGAGTACCGAATTCGTTTGAACCGGACCCGCAGTTCTACTACGGTTTTCCGAAATGGACTTTGCTGACACCGCCAGCAAAATAACCGCATATACTGATACCATTTCGGTATGTTATTCCTGACACCTCCAGCCTACAGTTTGACGCAATGCCTAATCGCATATACGTATTATTTTTAATATCGCTCGTGCCGGTGTTTATTTCGTGTAAGCAAGACCCTTTCACGACAACGGGATCGTATTGGACAATGACACCGTTGAAGGCGGAGCATTATCCCGGAAAGACAAGCAATCAATACGCATCTGCAGAAGATGGCTCCGTTTCCGAACATGCTGCCAGTTCGAAAGATTATGTGCTAATCGGCACCAGTAGACCTGCTTCTGATGTCGTTATACCTGAACAAATTGCGCAGCAAACCCCGGTGTTTTCACCGCCTGTTCCGCCAACAAACATGCAGGCTGATTCACGGTATGGGATGACACCACCCGTAAATAATAACCGAAGTAATGTGGCGTTTGTGTCGCATGACCAACCGTATAACGCTAATAATTTAGGGGTTGCTCAAACGACACATCAGCAGGTTTCTCCAACGCCGACACAACCTGCAAATATGGACTTCGCACCAAACCAGGTGCCAGTTGCGAGAGAAGGTCAGCTGCTGACTTTTGAATCAACCGCTCTAAAATCACAAGCTCGTCCCGCTTTTGCACAGCAGGATGACTATTCGATCTATTCACCTGAGTCATTTGCGAATTTGACGTCAGATGTACCGCCAAAAAGCAGACCAGTTCCCCCGATTTTCAAAACGCAAACCAAGTCAAACAGCACATCGAGTTTCATTAACGCCAATACAACTTACTGTAGTGAGGAACATTTCAATAAGGAACCTTTTTTTGAAAGCAAACCGATTTACCGCGGAGCGGCACCAGGCGGCAAAAGCCCCGAATATATTGTAGACGGCGGGGATGCGGGCAATAAAGTAACTTATAAGCAAGACGGGCTTGTTCGTGGTGTCAACCCGGAAGATACCGTTGTTACATACGAAACGTCTGGCGGTCAAAAATTTGTCCGACCTTCAAACCAGGTAAAGATTTTCAGTCCGCGGTTCGGTTCGGTACGAATTGTTGAAGGCGTGGATTTAAGTGAAAAACGTACTTACGCAAATTCAGCGAATGCGACAACTAACTTCAAGTCCGATCAGGTAGCTGTTGCCGCCGGCAATACCGAACAGGAAGTGGTGGCTGGATTTACACGTGCTAAAGTACAACTCGAAAAAACAAGTGGTGTCGCATCAAATGACAGGGTAACAAGTACAAAACGCGCTGATATATTTCTGATTAGTAATTCACCTGTCAGTTACACAGCCGAATTAATGCAGAAACGGCTTCAAGCAAAAGTGATGCCAGTAATTGCACAAGGCAAAGTTAATGCAATAAGCTGGTCTGGAAATCAAAAATTAATGGTCCAAGTCGGTGAGCAGTCATTACAGGAAATCACCAGCACAAACAAGGCTCAATTCATTTTCGCTCTTGAAGATCAGAATGGTAAACCGCTCAAGGAAATTACTCTGACAAAAGTGGCGTCAACTGACACAGCACAGCCGGGTGATTTGGTTGAGTTTACTCTCCGATTTGAGAATACTGGTAAAGAAACAGTACAAAATGTAAGGGTTTTTGATAGTTTGACCACTCGGTTGGAATTTTTGTCAGAAACAGCTAAATCGTCAATTCCGGCGTCGTTCAACGCAGAACCAAACGAAGCGAATTCTCTTGTGCTGTGTTGGGAACTTAATCAGCCGTTAGCACCACGTGAATTTGGTGTCATTACTTTCCAATGCAGGGTAAAGTAGGGGGGGAGACGCGTGGAGACGTTAGACGTTAGATTTTAGATAAGTTTTGGTGAACAGGTGAACAGGTGAACAGGTGAACAGGTGAGCAGGTGAGCAGGAGGAGTATAGAATCCTCGTTTCTTACTCTCATGCTTTATCCTTTTTATCACTTATCACCTATCACCTATTCACCGATCACCTGTTATTCTGTTATCCTTTCTATGCAATCAATAATAATATCGGTTAATCCTAAAGCGGGACGTAGTTCGCCAATGATGCGTGCAGAGGAACTGCGTGACAGGCTAAAAACGAATGGGTTTGAGGTTGAACTGAAAACCGATCTGGTCGAAGTCGCTGAGCAAGCTAATGAGCTACACAAGCAAGGAAAGTTACGTGCTTTGGTTGGTGTCGGCGGTGATGGAACGGCGGCGGAACTCGTAAACCGCACAGAACCAGGGGTTCCGATCACGTTGTTGGCGGCGGGAACAGCCAATCTTTTGTCAAAACATTTCAAATGGGGCGCGACACCAAAAAAACTGACCGAAACGATTACTAACGGTAAATTAATCTCTCTTGACGCCGGAAAAGCCTCAGGCAGATTGTTTCTAGTCATGGTAAGTTGCGGGTTCGATGCCTATACGGTATCAATGGTACACGCAGCTCGTGAGGAAAATTATCGAAAAGGGGCGAAAAAAGGAGCTCACATCAGTTATTTTTCTTACATCAAGCCGATTTTGCGTTCAATCTTCGGTTATCAATATCCCAAAATGCGAATCGACTGCGTTGGCGGCGAAGATGAACTTGACACCACGCAAACCAAAAATAGCAAGATACTTGAAAGCGCACGCTGGGCATTTGTGTTTAACCTGAACAGATACGGCTGGGGACTTCCGCTTGCACCAGGTGCCGTTGGAAATGACGGCCTGCTAAACCTTTGCGCAATGTCTGGCAGCTCGATTTTTAACGGTATCAAATACACTGCGTTTGCACAATGCGGCGGAATGCACAAAATTTTGCCTGACGTGTTGTTGAAAAAAGGGAAGAAATTTGTTATAAGCGCAGTTGATGATTCGTCCGATTCAGCACCAATTCCGTACCAATTGGATGGCGACCCCGGCGGCGTGTTGCCGGTCGAAATCGAAACGGTGCCAAACCGTGTGACGTTTTTGGTCGGCTCGAACATAAATATTTGCTGAAACCGTTCACGATTACAAAAATTCAAAACAAATGAAAAAACAATTTTGTATTTTTTTCTTCTCTATACTCGCTTTATGTGCAATTTGCATTTATTCAACTTTAGCAGAAGATGCGGTGCCAGCCAAGCCGACCTCGCATGTAACGAAAGAAATTGAAGGTTGGACCGTAAAAATTGACCAGAGACTTTTCGACGACGAACACCGTGAACTGGGTGAACGTGCGGCAAGAATTCTCGGCGACGATCTATACAGAATAAAAATGCAGATTCCCGCTGACAAAGTGGCAAAACTGACTGGTGTCGTGATTTGGCTCGATCTTACTCACGGGAAACTCAAGTCTGCCCAATACCACCCAAGTGCCGACTGGCTAAAGAATAACGGCTATTCGCCGGAACTCGCTAAGTGTGTGCATTTCCCGGACGCAGCTGATTTTGCCTCTAATTCAATGCACCGTGTCCAACCGTGGTTCGTGCTGCACGAATTGTCGCACGCGTATCACGACCAATTTTTGCCGGATGGGTTTAACAACGCTGATATCAAACAGTTGTGGCAAAAAACAAGTGACGCTGCCAAGTACGAAAAAACTTTGCACGTTGACGGACATGAAACGAAACACTACGCTTTAACCGACCCAATGGAATTCTTTGCAGAGTTTACGGAAGCGTATTACGGAGTGAACGATTTCTTTCCGTTCGTTCGTGGTGAACTGAAAAAAGACGCCCCTGAAATTCTCGAACTTATACGCTCAAAGTGGGAAAACAGCCTCACTGATGAAAAATGAATAATAACAGAACCGGTTCAAAAAACATA
>JBOFQC010000430.1:0-5621 GCA_051660725.1 Thermoguttaceae bacterium | reverse complement strand
GAGCAAATCCGCTCGCTACGCATTGGATTCCGCTTATACGGCATTGCGGAAGAACCGATTTGGCTCTTTTCAAACGGCTCTTCTACCTCTTTTCTGTGAGCGAGGATACGCAAATCAGTTGCGAATTTATGCGCACTTTGCGAAATTCCTGAAAGGCAGTCGAGAACCTGCGCATCCATTTTCCGCGGATAAGTTTGACCGGTAACGGCAAAAGATTTGTCAAATCCAATTTTTTCGCAGAAAAGTTTCTCCAGCTGCTTAACTTTTTCGTGGTCGCCGTTGAATAGTTTCAGGAAACTTGCCTGTGTTCCCGTTGTGCCTTTGTTACCTAGCGGTTTAACGGAAGCTATTCGGTGCTCCAGTTCGACCAGATCAAGCACGAGATCGTACGCCCAAAGTGTAGCACGTTTTCCAACAGTTGTCGGCTGCGCAGGTTGCAAATGCGTAAACGCCAAACAGGGCAAATCGCGGTATTTTGCAGCAAAATTGGCGAGTCTGTCAATTACGGAAACGAGCCGATTCCTTACAAGAATAAGTGCTTCACGAAGCAAAATCGCGTCGGTATTGTCCGTTACGAAACAACTGGTAGCTCCGAGATGAATAATCCCTCTGGCGTTTGGACACGCGTCGCCGTAAGTGTGAACGTGAGCCATTACGTCATGCCGCAGCTTTTTTTCGTAGTCCGCAACAAGGTTGAAATCAATATTATCAACGTTGTTCTTCAGTTCGTCAATTTGAGCCTGCGAAATCGGCAGCCCGAGCTGCGCCTCGACTTCGGCAAGAGCGACCCAGAGTTTCCGCCATGTACTGAATTTTCGCTGCGGGCCCCACAACTGAGCCATTTCAGTTGAAGCGTATCTTTCTATCAGAGGATTGTCGTAATTTAGCATTATTTACTAATGTTTTCAAAAAATTTAGTTCTTGACTTTATCTATACTGCACGTGGTCAATATTTTGCAGTTTATTCGCTTCGTAATTCCTTGCTTTTCCCGAAGGGTAAAGCAAGGAAAACTGCGGTTCAATGAGTACGCATGGTAAAAACATGAAAATCTGATACGAGAAACAGGAATTTTAGCGGATTCGTATTTTTTATCAAGCTGTAGGTCACGATATCCGTAACCGCAGAGTGTCGTAAAATTTTCATTTTGAAATCCCGAATTTTTTCGTCTCTTTTTTCGCAACATCTCTCACCGGGTTGAATTTCCACGCTTCACGGGTAGAATTACAACGCTTTTTTCATTATTTTGCGATGTTTACGCCGTGTTGATAATTTTACGTTATTTTGCACGATTTTACATTATTTTGCATGCCACATAAGTCGTTTCGCGTAAACACATTCCAAACACAACTTGTTTAACCAACTCCGCAAATGCGAAGAATCCAGATTTACGACACAACGCTCCGTGACGGTTCGCAGGCCGAGGGAATCGATTTTTCCCTAAATGATAAGATTCTCCTTACACAAAGGCTTGACTCGCTCGGCTTCGATTTCGTGGAGGGGGGTTATCCCGCTTCGAATGAAAAGGATGCGGCTTTTTTCAAAAAAATAAAGAAATCGAAGCTACAATGTGCAAAAGTTGCCGCTTTCGGAATGACTCGCCGGAAAGGTGTGCGACCGGAAAACGACGAAGGCTTGCTTTCACTCGTTGAATCTGGTGCACCGGTTATCACAATTGTCGGTAAATCATCCGCTTTCCAAGTCGAAGAAGTGATTAAAACTTCACTCAAAGAAAATACGGTGATGATCGCAGAAACAATTGAATTTCTCCGATCAAAAAAACGACGTGTGTTTTTCGACGCGGAACATTTTTTTGACGGCTGGAAATCCAATCCGGTTTACTCGCTAAGCGCGTTGCGCACCGCAGCGGAAGCTGGCGCGGAAACGCTGATTTTGTGTGACACCAACGGCGGAACAATGCCGGAGGAAATTGCTGCCGCTGTAACCGACGTGATTAATAATCTTGCCGACCTCGGTACGCCAATTGGCATTCACGTACACAACGACTGCGGCCTTGCCGTTGCAAATTCACTTGCCGCCGTTGATGCCGGTGTCACGCAAGTTCAAGGAACGATTAACGGATTCGGTGAACGGTGCGGAAACGCGAACCTAATCGAAGTAATCGCTAACTTACTAATCAAGAAAAACGGGCAGTACACAATGCTGAACGAGGATTCACTCGTTAAACTTACCGAACTGTCCCGGTATGTGTACGAAATGCTGAACATGCACGTCCCGTCACGTGATCCTTATGTCGGCAAAAGTGCGTTTGCTCACAAAGGCGGAATGCACGTAAGTGGCGTAAGCAGAAACACTTCGGCTTACGAACACATCCAACCTGAACTTGTTGGAAATGAACGCCGCATCTTGATTTCCGAGCTTTCGGGTCGCTCCAACATTGCCGCAAAAGCGTCAAAATACAACATTCAGGATGACGCCAAATTAATGAAGAAAATCCTTGCCGAAGTGGTCGCCAAAGAGTCGGGCGGCTACCAATTTGAAGCGGCTGAAGGTTCGTTCGACTTGTTGGTTCGCAAATGCAGCGACACATATAAGCCGCACTTTGAACGGCTAAACTACCACGTAAATGTCGAAGCGGACGAAGAAGGCGCGCTTATCACGGAAGGCACGGTAAAACTTCGGGTCGGCGAACAGATTAAACACGAAGTCGACGAAGGAGACGGCCCAGTTGACGCGTTGAACAAAGCGATTCGCAAAGCGCTCGTGCCGATTTTTCCAACCCTTGCGGAGTTAAAGCTGGTCGATTTCAAAGTTCGCGTCATCAATTCCGAGGCGGCAACCGGCGCGAAAGTCCGGGTTGTGATCGAAAGCAGTGACGGCAAGGAAATTTGGGGAACTGTCGGCGTAAACGAAAACGTGATCGAAGCGAGTTGGGAAGCCCTAATCGACAGTTTCGAGTACAAACTTTATAAAGACGGAGTTTGATTACCACGCGAAAATGTGAGAGGGTTTGTTGGGATAAAACTAAAAGTAACCGTTCACGGTTTTTTAAGGAGTTAGGAGATAGAAGTTATACTTCAGATAATTTCGAATCACCTGTTCACCTGTTCACCTGTTCACCATTTTTACAAGCAGCCGACAAACGGAAGGCGATTTACTTCACGCGAAGCGGTATGCCTGGACGGCGACTATGGCTAAAGAGATTCCGGCCTACCTGATTTGCTTTGCGTATCTACATACGGCTTGTATTCAATCAGTTTCACCGATTTGTCCGCACCAATTTCGTACCATACGCCGCGCCAGTGAACTTTTTTTAGCCTGTAAACGCCTACAAGAGCCGCTGCGTAAACAAATTGCGTAAGAGGTATGGCAATGAGCGTTTTGGTAATCGAGCCAATTGTGGCGGCTGATTTGGCTGAAAACGGAAAGTCTTCCGTGTTTGGTAATTCATTGGTTGGCTGTTCCGCGATTTGACGTGCTCTTTCTTTAAGTGTACGTTGAATGCCGTACTCCATTATTGGTAATGTGCCGAAAACCCCAGCCCAGTAAGCCAGCAAGGCCGCAATGTTAATTATCATTGCCGAGGTGTTGGATGTAAAAATGGCAATTACAAGCAAAACGAAACTGGCGACAAGCGGCAGATTAATAAGTACGGCTTGGACCGGAACCGCCCGCCACACCGGATGATGCAGTTTTGCGCAAAGCAACTGACGCTTAACCCAATGATAAAACGAATTAAGAGTACATGTTTCACGGTTAACCATAACTAAAGAAGGAACAAACACAACTTTACCGTTAACGCGATTTGCGACATTAACAATTGAGGCGTCATCGGTAAATGCGTTCTGCCATTCCTGGATCAAATTTCCTTTTTCAACGATGCTTTTTCTGAAAGCAAGTGTCCCCCCCCACGGGATACGGTAAAGAAATTGTTGCACAATAGCAGCGGCGTTCCATAAATACCTTACAAGCGAACCGAAGTTGTTTTTTTGCGGAATGTACCACCTTAAACCTGACGCCACGACTACATCGGGATCGGAAAACGGCTTAACCAATTCGGACAACCAAGTGCTGTGTGGCGTAACATCGGCGTCAAGTTCTGCTATAATTTCGTAAGAAGAATCGAGCTGCACAATCGCGTGTACCAGTGAATTACATTTGAGCGTACAGGTCGTAAAGTGCTCGGTTACAACTACGAATTCGACCTTGCAGTTACAATTTGCGTGGGAAACGATATCTTTCGCGATTTCGAGAGCGGGATCATTCAGCGAATCGACGATTAGAAAAACGGTGTAGTTCGGATAATCCTGATTTACGATACCTTCGATACACCTGTAGAGAAACGGATCAGCTCCTCTAAGCGTTAGAAACAGAGCGGTTTTGGGAGCATCTGCCACATGGCAATTCGGTGCGTCAGAGTTCCGGCACCGTATTCCCCGTAAAAAAATGTATACCGCGATGTAATGGATGACATCAACCAATACAATTGACAACAAAATTATTATTGATACACAAATAATCACTGCGATAATTGTTTTTTGTTCTTAATTTCAAGAAACATTGCACTACCAAGACATTTTTAGCAGGCAAGTAATAATGTTACTATATCAGTTACGTAATTACCTATTATCGAAAACAGGCAAGATTTATTTCAAAACAAGCAGATAAACACAACATACAGCACACAACCTCTCGTTAAAGCACTTAACTGTGAATTTTTATCCTAGACAAAAACATTCTAACAGCTTCCTTTGCGAAGCAACAATAATTGCCGCGAGAGCTTTAATGTTATTTTACGAAAACTTGACGTGCTTTTCTTTAAATGGAGTCTAAATCGTATGATTTTTGTTCCGTATCCAAAAATGGCTTGTACTCAACCATCTCGATTACTTTATTTTTTTTGACTTCATACCAAACCCCCCTCCATTGCACTTTGCTCAAAAAATACAAACTCACAAGAGCTTTGACGTACACAAATTGTGTAAGCGGCACCGCGACAAGCAATTTAAACGTTGACTTTATGCTCCGTTGCGGCGTAAGTTCACCTTTATTTCGAAGTTTACGATTGACAACAAACTCAATAATTGGAATTGTAAAGAACACGCCAATCCAATACAACATAATAGATGCAAAATTCAAACAAACCACTAAATACTTTTGGTCGAACAATCCAACTAAAAGCAATAAAGCTGCTATTGCTATCGGGAGAACAAGTGCAAATGCTTGAATTATAACAATACTCCACATAGGATTATACAATTTTGCACACAAGAGTTGACGTTGAACCCAAGAATGAAACAACTTCAATGAACACGTCTCCCTGTTTGGCATAAGCAAAGTCGGAACAAAAGTTGTGATACCGTTATTATCACGCACACAATTACTTAAGCTCATATCATCAGAAATCGCTTTCCTCCAATACTCCGATAAACGTCCATCTAGAAACAGCGTTCTTCTTAACGCCCTTGAACCGCCCCACGGCATTCTAGCAAAGAATAATTGTACTAATGCTGCAGTATTCCACAAATACCTTACCAAAGAACCTAAATTGTCATTTTGGGGAATATACCATCTATGCCCTGTAGACACCATGAAACGGCTGTCACTCAGTGGTTCAACGATCTCACGCAACCACGTTTCATGTGGTATGACATCTGCATCA
>JBOFQC010000429.1:0-1851 GCA_051660725.1 Thermoguttaceae bacterium | reverse complement strand
CTCCTTTTGAACGAAGATAATCTGCAACTTCTTGGTGCCCTTCGATTACCGCCCACTTCAACGCGTTGAATCGCTCCTTCCCGTCACGCAGATAACTGGAATGGATGTCGGCACCACGCTCCAGAAACAGCTTCACCATCTTGAGATCGCCATCCGATGCCGCCGAGGTTAGTGGCGATGGAGCATGTCCGTTGAAAGTATTCTCGATATCGGCCCCCACATGAAGCAAATATGCGGCGGCTTTATAAGCATGACCACGTATTGCGGACTCTAAAGGGACATGCCATCGACTTGTCACCTCCGAAATACTGTCTGGGTCAACACCCGCGTCCACGAAGACTTTTAATGCCTCTACATTATTATATTCCGCCGCGACATGCATCAGCCCGTGATTCACGGCAAAGTCGAGGTGTTCCTTGATAAATTCCTTCAACTTTTCATATTTCCCGTTTTTAATTTCCACGCGAACGGGACCGGCTAATTTTCCTAATTCTCTTTCTATTTTTTTCATTAGTCTTTGGGGATTATTGTTGATATTTTAGTTACACCATTTGCGGAGAGACGCAATCCACTACAAACCATTCAAGCCTTTATTGCCGATAATTTCCCCCATTTGATCCAAAGCCTGATAAATTGCCTCTCGGAATATTTACATACTAATGTGTATGATCATCTTTGAGCAACCCCTTGGGCATACGTCCCAGTTCAACATAGTACTCACTCTTCAAATTACTATCATGTTGTCGCTTCGTTTCCAATATATTTAACCGCTCTGCCTCTGCAGTTGCATCGGATTCACTTATAAAAACTTTTAATACTGTTATTGACTGCTTGGCGTCACTGCCAACATGAGAATCGTAACGCAGCACAACATATACATGATCAAAATTCTTATTTGGCTTGTTGATATTATTTTTTTTAATCATTAAATTTATAGATCAGTGACCAATTAAAATGCCTAATAATTCCCCTGTAAGAGGATGAAAGACATCTCCAGTTTTTCCAATAACCATATTGTCTGCAGGGCTAAAGCCTCCCTTTAATTTTATCTTGTGTAAGCGTTCACTTGCTTCAATTGGTGAAACTCCATGATATCTTTCCAAGTGTTGAAAAGATTGAGTTGCGGCATCTTTGCCAACAAACGGTCTCCGGAGTATATTTTCAGTATAACCGGCACCAGCATTATGCACCAGTACGCACGTCTGACCGTAATCGTAATCTTTTTCAAGCACGAAATAGTTCGCGTTTCCGTCTATCGAGAAATTGAAAAACATCAATGCCGCCCGATTGCTCGACTCGCACTAAACCTGTTTGCGTAGAGAGTTTACCATCGCTGCCGAAAAATACGTCGCCGACTCGTAAATCCTTCGCTTCTACCCAATACCCGGTCTCCACGCTTAATAGGCCCATAATATCAAAAATGTAAACAATATCGCCAAGATTTCGTATGCTCTGTTTCATTAATAACCTTAATAACACGTTGAGATGCATCTTCTATGCATTCTTTCAACGTGTTTTTTATCGAATCAATCACGGTCCAATCTATTCCCGGTGTGAGGTATTCAATATTTGATTCTGCGACATAATTTGTTTTGCTCTTTCGAACCTTAATCATAAATAAAGGAACTTTATTATCAGACGAATAAAATTTAAGCCGGACAATAATCATGCAAATATTATCCAACAACTTTTCATCTGATATGGATTGAATATAGTGCGTTGTCCGGCATAAAAATTGTGGTTTGCCTAACTGAATAAAAGTGCTATACTTCCGTTTTCACAACACGGAGGTTTACCATGAAAAAATTGTACATCGTTCGGCTCAGCGACGAAGAACGAAAAATTTGCACC
>JBOFQC010000428.1:0-4834 GCA_051660725.1 Thermoguttaceae bacterium | reverse complement strand
CAGCATCAGATTTTGCGGTCTGTGCTTCAAGCAGAGATACAGCGCCCAGACGATGAGGAAAAAGATCGGGAATACAAAGGAGTTGAAAAGCATTTTAATACCTTCAGTGGTACAAGTCAGTGGCCAGTGGTCAGTAGTTAAAGGTTACAGATTGACAGTATTCTTGTCAATATCAATTTCAGGATCAGCTGGCGTCGCCTTTTGTTTGACTGCATTTGCTCTCAATGCGACTACGCTCAACCAAAACATGTAATTTGACGCAAGGACTCCGTCAAAGGCAAAATAAATGATACAGAAAAAGAAAATGATGGACAGCCAACCATTGTCCGGAGTTTTTCTGAAGCATGTTACCATATCAACGATCCCCATAAAAACGATGGTTAAGAAAAACAGCCCGCCGATTACCCCTGTCTGCAAAAAAGCCTCAATATACATGTTATGCGGTCTCACCCTGTCTTTGCTACCATCTAACTTATAAGCGGACGGTCCATAGCCAAGCAATGGATTTTCGACAATTTTTTCAATCGCATCCACCCACAGCACACATCGCCCATGGAATGATTCCGTGCGTTTTCGGGAACTAACGGTTTCTACGGGGGCCATTTTTTCCAAAATCGGTGATGTTTGCTCGGTTGGTTTCGGCTCGCTTGGTTTCGGCTCGCTTGGTTTCGGCTCGCTTGGTTTCGGCTCGCTTGGTTTCGGCTCGGTTGGTTTCGATTCAGGTGATTCAGGTGATTCAGGTGATTCAGGCGATTCAGGCGATTCAGTTGATTCAGGTGATTCCGTGTGAAGTGTGAAATCTTCAACCAATTCGGTAAAATTTGACTTCAAGTCGATTACTTCGTGTCTTAAGTTATAAAATTTTACGACCGCTGATGTCTTCGATTTGTGGCCAATATAAACGAAGCATAGCGGGTTGACCAAAAGAATGAATAGATATACAACCAAAAAATCTTTAAGTCTGGGTGGTTTGGGATAGCCGTAAATACAAATAGGAATCAGTAGTGAAAGCGTTGCATGAGCAAGGCACGTCGCCCTTGAGGAACCGAAAAAAAGAACAGATATTCCAGCTAGATAAAAAACGACAAACATCCATCCCCGCATTTTCCCGGAGCAATAATTCCAGAGCGAAAAAGCGGCAAATAGACAGCCGGAAATGGAAATGAAGGGAGTATAGCCGCCAGCGGAAAAATGGAATACTTCTTTGCGTGCCCATCCAATACCATACCCTGATTCCCCGGCAAGGATATTTATGTGCCAGAACCAAAGGCAGAGGAAGCAAGTTGTCGCAGCTGGCAAAAAAACTATCCAAGGAATTACATTTTTTCTTCTGGTAAACAATCCACACGAAAAAAAAGCGATTAAAGCGGCATTATGGAAAATGTGTATAAAATCACGAAGCGTGTCTCGAAATGTCGGAGGATTGGCGGGATCGAAGGCGATGTTCTCGAAATAAATAGCGCCATAGGCATATCGTATGGCAAACATCAACAGGAAGACGATAATCGGAATCGACAGTCCCGTAAACATTCTCCGCATCCCCTTACGAGCAGCATATATCAAACAACAAATGCAAAGGATGGGGATGGCAACTTGCAGTCCGCGAAACCCCTGCTGCCAGTAGGGAAAGGTTTCTTTCGTGATCAATCCAAATTTCGGAATGATGTTGGCAATTAGCTTCGGTATAAAAAACAATCCCGTCAATCCCCACATCCAGATAAATGCGAGCAAACTCCAAGGCAGAAAATCTTCTAGCTCTTTCGTTTTCGAAGAAATACCCAAAACGCTGTTTTTCAAATTATTTTCTAACAGTACCATATTACCAGTGAGATACTAAGGATTCGTGAAAGGATCAAACAGGAACAAATACAGGAAGGACAGGATGCATTGTAACAGATAATTTGACAAATGAGCCAAGGCAATTCCCCAAGCACCAAAATCCCGTTCAACGAGGGTGATTGCCATGATGACCATCAGTAGATTTCCGCAAAAAGCAATGACGAAACTTTTCCAAGCTTTTCCATGACTATTCAAGACCAACGAAGGAACACAATTGAGCGAAAACGCAATCGAGGAAAAGCAAAACGTTACAAGGACATGTCTACCTTGAATATACTCTGAACCGTAAAGTCCCAAGAGCGTGTTGGACAACAAAATCAGTGGCACGACGACAACTAGGGATGTCGCGGCGTTCAGGAAGAAACTCAACCGAACGATCCGATAATACTGCTGTTTGTTACGCTGTCCCACAGTTTCAGAAAGCCGAGTCATAAAAACCCGCCATGTCTGGCTCTGTATAAAAATTGTCATCATGTAAAGCTGCATACAGGCGGTCAACACAGCCATTTCCGAAATTCCGTGAGGTTGTCTTGTTAGCACGAGATAGCATACCCAAAGTACCGGCCCTCCGATAAAACCGGTCAGTGCCGAGGGGAGACCAAATTTCCACAGGATCGGGAGAATGGCTGCGCAGCCTTTCATTTGGCAGACGATGCCATATTTCTTCTTGTTTTGTGCTATAAAATAAGCATTAAAAGATATATTGAGACAGGTCGTAGCGATCATGGCCAGAATGAGTCCGAAAACACCTCCATAAACCGCACCACAAACGTAAAAAGGAATGGTCAGCAAACCTGTTGCAGTGGAAGTAATAGCGATAGCCTTGAAATGCTGGAATCCCGAAAGGACGCTCGTTTGCGAAGTCATAATGGTCACTAAAAATATCAGGACCGCTCCCAAGCGAAGCGGGCCAACGAGGTTAGGGAGCATCACGACCTGATCGCACATCCAAGGAGCTGCTAAGAAGAGAGCCAGTGAAAAGATAAATCCAGAAATCGCCGTAAAAACGTAATTCAATGCAATGATTCGACCAACGTCTTCCCTGTTTGAATGTAACCATTCGGGGATATATTTCGCTGCCGTTATTCCCATCCCGAACAGCGCGTAGGTTGCAAAGGTCGTTGCGGTCGATTTGATCAGCCCGAACTCCCCGAATGTCTCTTTGCCAACCAAGCGAGCGGTGAGGATATAGGCAACAAGCGTCAGACCCTGCAAAACAACGGCACCACATACGGACCAGTATGACCCGTGAATGAGATGACGCAGCGTCGGGGAATTTGTCCAAGAAAGGATTCGCAACATGGTTTTCAACTTTTTGATTTGTTTGTGTTGAAAAATATCCTCATCATTTGGTTGAGTCTCGCATTGGAATCGCTTGGACTCGATCATCGAACAACCTCCTTGACAACCCGCACGATATGTCTGATGTCGGCACTTGCTAAGTCAGGATAGAGCGGCAGCGACAGGGTTTTGTGATAGTATTCTTCGGCCAGCGGAAAATCGCCTTCACGAAAGCCTTGCTCTCGGTAATACGGCTGCGTGTGAACCGGGATGTAATGCACCTGCAAATTTATTCCCCGCGACGATAGGTCGACAAAAATTTCTTTTTTCGTCTTCTTCACCTCATCCAAATTTAGTAAGAGCGGGAAAAGATGAAAACAGGCGTTCGAGTATTGTTTTTCCTCCAAAAAACCAAAACGGTCGTCGCCTCCGAGCATTTTTTTGTACATTTCAACTATCTTGCGGCGTTTCGCCTTGAATTTTTCAAGTCGCTTCATCTGCGAAATCCCCAATGCCGCCTGAATGTCGGTCAGCCGACCATTGTAACCAAGCGTCTGCATTTCATAGTACCACGGGCCATCGTTCTTTTCAAGTCGCTGCGGGGTTTTCGTCATGCCATGCGACCGAAGCATGAGCAATTTTTCATATAGGTTACCATCGTTCGTCATAATGGCCCCGCCTTCGCCGGTCGTGATCGTCTTGACGGGATGGAATGAAAACGTCGTCAAGTCAGAATACTTGCAGGAACCAACTTTTGTGTCATTGTAATCGGAGCCGATGGCGTGAGCGGCATCTTCGATGATTTTCAAGTCGTGTTTTTTGGCTATTCGGCGAATCGCCTGCATGTTACAGGATTGGCCTGCAAAGTGAACGGGAATGATCGCCTTGGTTTTCGCCGTGATACTAGCTTCTATTTTTTTCGGGTCAATGTTTCCCGTTTCGGATTCGATGTCGGCGAACTTCGGTGTTCCGCCGCAATAAGCTATGCAGTTGGCCGAAGCGAGAAAGGTATTCGGTGAGGTAATGACTTCGTCGCCCGAGTGGATACCCAATGCCAGTGCGGCCAAATGGAGCGCGACCGTGCCATTGGCTACGGCAACGGCATACTTGGCCCCAGTGTAGTCGCACAAAGTTCGTTCAAATTCGGCAACGCAAGGTCCCTGCGTTAAAAAGTCGGAACGCAAGGTCTCAATAACCACCGCAATATCAGCTTGCGAAATCGATTGGTGACCATAGGTGTATTTTTTTGTGTCGGTATTTTTACTCATAAGTATTTTGTGTCGGGGATGCCTCAATAGTCAAGGGAACAGGCTACCGAATATGATTCCCACTTCTTGTAACGCAGCCAGATGGATCGGCAGGACGTGATTCCATTCGCTATTTTTCTTTTTGAATGACAGACGCAGAATGATAAAAACCCGACGAAGGATTTCAATGGTCGCAAACCGGACGAAGTCCGACTGTTCCATGCGACCTGCGGACTTCAAACATTCACAATAACCACGAATACCTTTCACTAGAGCGTTTTAATAATTTATGTACGCTACAACTACAAAAAATTTTTCGTCCTCAACGCCGTAGCGACTGTGTTAAAAGTCAAGTGCAAAAAGCATTTTTTCACAAATTTTAGTTAAATTTTTTCGGCGACAGCACACTGCGTCCGCCAACAAGTTTTCGTTTTCAAAAGTACATTTAATATCGTTAATAATTTTCG
>JBOFQC010000427.1:0-2951 GCA_051660725.1 Thermoguttaceae bacterium | reverse complement strand
TCCACACACGTTACAATCTCTCGAAGTTTGGTATGTTGGCCAAAGCCGCCGGAATCGAGGTTGTGACTTCTCTATTACTCGAATCAGCACCAGAAATTCCAGAAATGGAATCAACGGCTCGTCTTGTGTCAGCAATATTTCGCGATTCTATCTTTGGAAAACCATCTCCGACCCAATCTATCCAGGCTGTTTGCAGTTCACCGAGATTCTGGTACGGATACTGTTGGCTTAAAGCGGCGTTCCAATCGCCGGAATTCATTGCTAACCGTGCGAACTCAGCGAATTTGCGGTTTCCACCTTGTGCGATAAGAAATTCGGCAACTGAATTGCTCTGCGAATAGAACGGCATGAAATCGTTCGGATATTTTTGGTACTCCACCATTCTATTAAACGGAAACGCACGTCGTACGTTGGGGTCGACGAACTCTTTTAGTTTATTTCTGTAAATTGCCCGTTCGGATTCGTGTTCAACGGAAGTGGCCAAACCTTCGTCCAACCATCTCGGTAACGGTTTGCCGAATTCGCTCGCAAACAGAATGTGCGTGATTTCATGCGGTAAAACAGAGTCGGCAATTCTTTCGCGTGATCCTTGTGCATTGCTCATTTCGCAGCCAAGAAATACACCCTTGTCGAATAGCAGCGACGTTTCGCCTGAAGCGCCGTAATTTCCCACTTTGACGTAAATCGAACATGGTTTCGGAAGATCAGGAAGAACCCTGCCGAACCAAAGAATTGCCAAATCGTGCTTACATTTTTCAGCTGTTTCGCCGAAAAATTTAGCCATTTCCGCAGTAGGTGCGTTTTCAATAACAAAATTAGCGGTCTTGTACCGAAATACTTTGCTTCCTTGCGTAAGTACATCGTTCGAAACAAGATTCGCTCTCGAAACCGAATAAATATTCTGTTTCTGACCACCTTGGCTTACATTTTTTTGAACCGGTTTCGCCTGTCCGTGGCTTATGCCGGATAAAAAATGGACCAATCCCACCAACAGAACTGCGTAAGCGCAGAATCTGAACGAAAAACGAGCATCCTTGCTCATCAGAACCTCCATGTAGACCCAATACAAATCGTTGCATCGAATAACGTCAATTGGCTTCTTGCCAAAGTTTCGGGCGAATTGAGCTTGTCAGCTCTATTAACTTCCGAAACGTAATCCGATGTAAAATATGCGTGAGTTCAAAAAATTTCCCCGCATCATGCGAGGCCACAGCCATAACCGTGCAACAGCAAGTGTGGCATGTGCTTCAAGTGAGCGGAGGAGTTTACCAGAAATCCGAAATTAAGAAAACACCAATTTCAAGGTATTTTTCAGTATTTTTCAAAAAAGTAGAATTTATCGATTTTGCCACTAAAGCCGGTTGTGTCGATTCGCCGATAAACCGGGTGGCAGTTGTTGCGCAAGTTTACTAAGTTCGAATATTTTGCGCTACCTAGATAAAATTGTGAGGTTGGGAAACGCTGATTTGGTATCAGCCGATGAATTTTATTGCCACTAGAACGTGAAGACACTGAATTTTTTAGGAGAAGAAATAATGACCAGTTTTGTGAAAGTTCTCGCTCGCTGTATATTCCCCATTTTTGGAGTTACCCTTCTTGTAGGGATTCTCTCCTCGGTTGGCTGTACAGTCGCAACCAATGGCATGACCCTTCCGAGTCCGAACTGGATGAAACAACGGGTACAGTATTTTCCAGCTGGTCCGCAGTACCAATTTACGCAGGAAAGAGAATATCTGGAAACCCACAACTCTACTTCTGATAATGTAAAGTACTAAGAGATGCCGGATTTTAATCTCACACCTTCGGCACAAGTATGGGTGAACGTGGTCCTGATCTGGATCGGTTTCGCCACTGTTGTCGGTTTGATCGTACGCAGCCTACTTCCGGGTAAAGAACCAAGTGGGCTGATCGGCACCCTTTTAATCGGGCTGATTGGCAGTTGTACCGGTCCGTTAATTGTAACTCTTATTTGGAAGATTGAGAATTTTAATCCGATAGGACCAATTGGCATGTGCTCTTCTGTTGTTTGCGCTGCTATTTGTCTACTCTTGTTTCGAATATTATTTCACTTCTTCAAAAAACGTGCGAAAGCGTAGAGAATTTAGACGTAAAATCACAACGGCATTTGCCAATATTTTTACTGCACACCACCCCTCAATTCCTCACTGCTTTTCAAGGGGGTATTTATTTTTTCTTGTGCCGCGGTTATACTCTTGCTGGTTATAACGACTATTCTTTATATACTGTTCAACGCCATTAAGTTGATATTTTCCAATGACAGGATTAGTGAATATAATAACGATTAAACAAACGAAACTTCGGTAAACGAAGCCGACCAACGGGAGGCGAAACACTTCACGCGAAGCGCACCGCCATGCCGTGCTACGGTATATAATACGAAATATGCAACTTACAGACAGAACAAGCGGTATACTATTACACATTTCGTCGATTCCAGGCAGTTCATGCTGCGGCAGCCTCGGGAGCGGAGCGAGACGACTTGTCGATTTTCTTCACGCCGCAGGGCAAAGCTGGTTGCAAATGCTACCAGTCAATCCAATTGACGAATGCCATTCGCCTTACGCAAGTATTTCAGCTTTTGCAGGTGAGCCTATTTACATCGATCTCGAAGAACTCGTCGAAGAAGGACTTTTAGACCAAGAAGATATAGCTTGGGAACCTGACGGTCCTCAAGCCCACGCTGCGTACTCCGTTGCTCGGGATTACCGGGAAACACGTCTGAAAAAAGCGTTTGAACGGTTCAAAACGGGAAATGGCGGCCTCAAGTACCGAAAAGCATACGACAAATTCCTTGAGGAAAACCGTTCCTGGGTAATGCCGCACGCAATTTTTTGTACTCTGAGCGAAGATTTCGGAACGCATAATTGGTCGACTTGGCCCGATTTGGAACTTCGCCGTGCCGACCCGAAAGCTATTGAAAAAGTATGTGC
>JBOFQC010000426.1:0-1764 GCA_051660725.1 Thermoguttaceae bacterium | reverse complement strand
GACACGTTTCCCGCTCTTCGTCGGTCAATCGAACAATGTACTTTTTTTTCATGGCGAAACCTCCGTGTGTTGAAAACGGCAATATACCAGATTTCGACCATTTGTCATATCCCAATTACTAACACTGACAACGCACTAGCGGAACGGTTAATAAAGGATTAGGCACAGCACCTGTCACAACTGCACTGATAAATGCGGTTGAGTAAACCAAACCCATCATAAGAGTGCCACAAATAGCGATATATGCTAATTGTGGGCGGGGAGCATGTTTGCATTTCTTGCCGTCATAAACAAAAAGAACGTTTTTTCCTTCGTACAGTTCACTTCCAAAATTATCACCGTGTATACTTGGCATCTGATGCAACTCCGTGATGACACCGGACGGTTTTACCGTAACGGTCAGTAATTCTAATACCGAACTTCTCTCGGGAGCGCGAAAACAACGGATTCTTCGTGAACGATTTCTTCTGTGACAACGGCGTTGAAGTTTTTAGCGAGTAGTTGCACGCAACTTTCCACAACGGATTCCGGGGCGCTTGCGCCGGCGGTTATTACCAATGTTTCGTCTCCGCTAAATGATTGTATATCAATATCATCCGGTCCGTCAATAAGTTGCGTTTGCACATTATTGGATTTCGCAATTTCGGCCAATCGGCGGCTGTTGGAACTACTGGCACTTCCGACAACCAGAAAACGGTCAGCTTTCTTTGCTAAAACGCGTACCGCTTCCTGCCGGTTTTGTGTTGCGTAACAGATATCTTCACTGTTCGGACCGACAATATTGGGAAATTTTAGTTTCAATGCCGCGACAACTTTTTCAGCTTCAGAAACCGAGAGCGTTGTTTGCATTACGTAAGCGATTTTGTCTCCGGTGATATCAAGCTGTTCAACATCTTCGGGGAACGTGATAAGAGAAATTGAGCCAGGCGCTTCGTCCATTACGGCAACAACTTCGTCGTGCCCGCTGTGTCCGATCAGAATGATTTTAAAGCCTTGTTTTTTGAAATTCACAACCTCGGTGTGAACTTTACGCACAAGTGGACAACTTGCGTCGGTTACTTTTATAGAACGGCTCTCCGCTTCTGTGAATATTTGCGGCGAAGCGCCGTGTGCGGAGATTATTAACCGTTTCCCACTTGGCACTTGGTCGAGAGAATCAACGAAAATAACGCCGCTTTTTTTGAATCGGTCAACCACCCACGTGTTGTGTACGATTTCATGAAAAACATAAAGCGGAACCCCGAACCGTTCAATTGCCAGCTCAAGGGTTGAAATCGCCCGATTCACGCCGGCACAAAATCCACGCGGTTTCGCTAATATTATTTGCATTTTCCGATTATCCAGGATTTGTACTCGATGTTTTGCATCACCTGTTCGGCAATTTCCGGTTTCACAACCAGAACGAGACCGATTCCCATGTTGAATACCCGGGCCATTTCGTCTGATTCGACGTTTCCGAGCTTTTGCAGCCAATTGAAAACTTCGGGCTTCTGCCAGGAATTCGGTTTAATTTCGAGCTTCACATTTTCGGGCAGGATGCGTGACAGGTTTTCTTCGAGTCCGCCGCCGGTTATGTGTGCGATACCGTGAATTCCAGCTTCCGGTGAACTTCCGCCTCCGAATTTTTCCAGCAGCGACAAAACGGTTTTAACGTAAATGCGTGTCGGTTCCAAAAGTGCGTCACCAACCGTACAGCCGAGTTCCGGCACTTGCGTTTCCGGCGTCAACTTATTCATGTCGAAAACTATTTTGCGTACGAGACTG
>JBOFQC010000425.1:0-4562 GCA_051660725.1 Thermoguttaceae bacterium | reverse complement strand
TGCTTCGCCTTTGCATCCGGGCGTTTCTTTTTCGAACTCGATGTTGTCGTGAATTACAACGCCGTTGTGTTTCAATGTCACACGGGCATTTTCCAACTTATTACCGTCAGCGTCAAACGTGGCTGGTGTGAAATCAATGTCATAAGTCTGCCACGTAAGTGGTGGGAAACACATATTCACTTTCGGCTTGGCAACTTGGTAGAAACCGCCGCACTCGTTGTTTTCGCCTTCTAAACCGAACGAATCGAGAACCTGGCATTCGTAAGCTTCGTCAATGTAAACGCCACTATTTGAACGGGCCTGACCTTGATCTTCCGGCATGTACGAAAGCAAGAATTCCAAGTGCAGTGTGTACGGTTTTCGCTCAAACGGTTTGGCTGTGGCGTCTGCCCAAAGTGTTTTGACCGTTTCGTTTCGACGTTGAGTCTCGTTCATTTTAGCACCGGGTTCGAACTTATCAAGGTTTGTGCCGTCAAAAACGACGTAAGCTCCGGCTGGTGCTTTCGCTCCGAGTGTCGGACTTTCACGGAAAACTTTTTCGAATACGGTAGCGTGCATACCGATTTTATCATTGGCAGGAAATTCCAGTTTCACCGGCAGGCCGCGGAAACCGCCAGCTCCGGGTTGACGTTGGCCCTGACCCGGCTGCCCTTGCGGACGCTGAATGTTTACTTGGACGGTTACTTCGTCTTTATGTTCATCAGGAACGTCTGTTTCTGATCCATCAGGTTTTTTCACAGCAGTGGCTTTCCAAGTAAGTTTGCCGTCTTTGTATTCGGCGGTACCAATCATCCGGAATTTTGAGCGGTCCCAACCGTCTCCTGGCAAACCGTCTGGATATCCAGTGAAGCGGAACTTGCCGTTTCCGTCAGATATTAACTGCAAGCCGAGCTTTGAATCGCCTGCTTTGCCGACGTATTCGCCCTGAATGTTGAAGTCGGTACGTAGTGCTTCATCTTGCATCAGGTCACGGCGTGACGTGTATTCCTCAGCGGCAAACACCAAGTTCGCTGATGCAAAAAGCAAAATAGATAAAGTAAGCAGTTTGGTGAGTTTTTTCATGCGAATTCTCCTTTATTAGGTTTTTGGGGGGAAAGTCAAAATCTGTTTGTAAGCATTTTATCAGAAAAGTACTAAGCGTTAGGATAATTTTGCGGTAATTAATGTATAGGTAGTCCAGTTTGATTCTCTGAAACTGGAGCGACTTTCGGAGAAAGTCGTCTACCTTGTGAATCAGGCAGAAAATATTTTTTCTGCTGCAATCTTGAGCCTGATGCCTTAATAAATTGAAATTTACGTAAAATTTAGCTGGTGCTGAGTACTTAGATAATTTAACAGGGATTCTACTGTATTGCGAAAGTGAAGTAAACAGACCTAGAAAATTGCTCTTGTAAAGATTGAAAAATTTTCATAGTATCCGCAACGCTAGGGCTGTAAACCGTGTAAGCGGTTAAGGTCAGTATTTATTTTTTCTGTTAATGAATAAAATGAAACATTATCAATTATTATTCGCAGTTGTGTTCAGCTTGCCAACCGTGTTTGGCGGTTCGTCTGCTGGTGCACAAACGATGAATTCGTCACCGCCGCCGCAACGGGCCGCGTCTGCCGATTCCGTACAACTGAAATCGTACGCCATTGAGGGAATGCCTGCCGAACAGGCGAAAGAACGGTTTCTTAATTTAATGTCGCCGGAGCTCACAAAATACACAGTGGTTTCGACAGATACGAATAAAAATGAACTCACCGTTTTGGGACCGCTCGCAGCTATTGAGTTTGCGGATAATTATTTTCCGAGAATACAGCATTTTTCAACTGACGTTCAGTACGGCACGTTGTCACCAATTGACGCCTTTGCCAAGCCGGGTCGGGTCGTGCAGCAACAAATCGACGAATTCATTAGAGAAAACGGAGAACTACTAGATAATAATAGGGAATATGTTCTAAAGCAGGGCGAAAACCCAGTCTATTTTTCGAATCATGTTGCCAGTCCGAACGAAAAACCGGACGCACCTGCGATAACAGGCTGTGTGTACCGTTGCGCAGTAAAAAATATTGACGCTTTAGAATCCGAACTTAATAACCGATTCGGCAACGATCCAATGGTTTCGTTTGCGATTTCCGAAGACGTTGCTTCCCGAACACTTTTGGTTTCTTTTGTCGGTCCGGAAAATATTCAAACGCAGTTTGTCGAGACGCTGAAAAAAATGGGGGTGTTGTTGCCGAACACGCCGTCAGAGGGACCAAACGGCCTTTCACAGAAACCAACAGAGCCGGAAGAAACAGGAAGTATAAACGCAACTTACATCCCTAAAAGCAAAAGTCTCGGCTACATCAACCGTATTGCGCAGGATGCGATTGGCAAACGGTTTGTAAGAAAGAATCCTGATTCAAGCAACGAAAAAGAAGGGGAAAAGCAGACAACTGGCGTCGCAAAGTACGAACTGAAAATTTTGCGTAACAATCAGGAACGCTTGCTTAACGTTGATTTCGATTACGATAACCGGAAAATTGTCACCGACGGCGACAAAAAGTTGAACGATCAATTTTTGCAATTGATTAAATTTATTGACAGCTCAAAAGTCGAGGGTATTGATCGGAAAATTATTCCGGTTCGTAGACAAAATTCAGCGGCTGTGATGAATGTCGCGGAAATTTACGCCAAACGTACTCAGTTACAGCCCCAGCCGAATATGAATCAGCGTTCTCCGGTGCGTCAGGCTGGATTTCAGGGGAACGGACGCAGCGCAAATGACGGAAATAATGGTTACCGGCAACCTCGACCAATGGCTAACCAAAATGGTACTCAAAACGGTACTCAAGTCGGGTATAACGGTCCGGCTCGGAACATGAATGTTGTACCAGCCCGTGACTCGCGCCCGGTCCAGAATAGTAATCAGCCGTATAATCCCAATCCAACCAATAATTACAATTCTAATAATTACAATCCAAACAATTATAATTCCAATAATTCGCGAAGTGTTTACCAATCAAATGGTAACGTGACCCCGGCTGGTGGAACGTATCGGCCAAACAACGTAAACCCTTTGTATAACACCAATCAGCCGAATAATTGGCAAGGAAATAACGGTATTGGAAACGCCGGTAATGGATACACTGGTTACGAAAACACTGGTAATCCCATTCGGCAAGTGGTAAGAAAAATGCAGAGCGATGCCCCGCTTCCGCCCGGCAGCGGTTACGGAGGAAATGGAAACAACGGCGGAAACGGTTCGCCCACTGGTCCACTTACCGAATTGAGCGGCGGACTCGGTAATCCGTTCGGTTACGGAATCGGATACGGTGACGAATTCACAGGCCGCCCCAACGGTGACGCCGGGTTCGACGTACCACAAAGTTTGAATATCATGGCAATTCCCGAATTGGACATAATCCTGTTCGAGGGAACCGGCGCGGAATTCAAACGGTTCGAAAAATTGGTCGCCGACATTGAAGCACTGATGAAAGAATCCGTTGCGCAATGGGAAATTATACCGCTTAAACATGCCGACTGTATTTCAATGCAGGAAATGCTTGCCGACATGAACCGTAAACTCGGGTTCCAGATGAAAGCGGGCAGATTCAACGTAATACCGCTTCGGAATCCAAACGCAATGCTCTTGATCGGTTACGGTGCTGCATACAATGACATGAAAAATTTGATCGAGTCACTCGATAAGCAACTTACCGAACCTGGCACCCGTTGGAAATTGGTGACCTTGCGCTACGTTTCGGCGACTTATGCTTCGCAGATTATACGAAACCTTTTCCAGTATCCACCCGATCCGTACATGGCATCGGACGGTACGACTACCGGTTACGCCTGGATGCCGCGAATCAGGGCGATTCCTGATGTACGAACCAACTCGCTTATAATCGGGGCCGGGCCCGGCGATTTGATGGAAGCGGAAAAACTGCTTAAAACAATTGACATTTACCAGAGCGGTTCGAAGTTGATGACGAAAGAATTTCCCTTGAAAAACGCGTTGGTAAACGACGTTTCGCAGGCGTTGACTTCGATTCTTTCAATTGGTACTACAGGAATCGGCAACACTCAGGACTTGAAATTCCCGGAGTTTCTGCTCGAAAAACTTGACGGAAACACACGTCGTGTAATCGAGTCCGGAATACTCACGGACGTTAAAGTGACACCGTATCCGCAGCAAAACAAATTATTTATCTCTGCGCCTGAGTATGCGATACCATTGATTAGTGAGTTGATCAGCATACTCGATTCGCCGATGCCGAACGCGTCTATTAAGATTTTCCGTATTCTGTACGGTGACGCAGGGCAGATGATTACCACGATAACGGCAATACTTCCCACACAAGTTGCAGGTCGAACGGTGCAGTTGCCCGGTTCGTCGTCCGAGGAAAAATTCATTCCGCTGAAGTTGACTGCCGAAGTACGCACGAACTCCATTATTGCAGTTGGCGGCGAGGCGGATTTGGAAGCACTGGATGCGATTATAAGATCGCTGGATCAGGAATCAAAAACCAAACCGATGACGGAGGTTTACCAGCTGAAGAATCAGGATGCCAGAATGGTGGCAGGCGCTCTTCGT
>JBOFQC010000424.1:0-1513 GCA_051660725.1 Thermoguttaceae bacterium | reverse complement strand
CCTGATTCGCTTCTCCTGAAAAAAGCCAAGCAATCGAACTCGCGACTAAAACGTTAAACTGGGTCGCCATTAGTCCGATCATTGTCGGAAAAAACGATGCCCCTACCTCAAACGCTTCTTTTTTGATAGAATTAAAACCAGTTGTGTATTGAAATCCAAGCTTATATAAAAGTGGCATTTGTATTCCGAACTGGATCACACCTGCGACGAGAATGCAGCCGGTTAACACGTAACACCTGATTAACGGATCACTGCTGATTCGTGGAGCCAGAACTACTATTCCGAAAAGCCAACAGATATTCAGTATTGTCGGTATAAGTGACGGAACGAAAAATTTTCCGAGCGTCTGAAGCGACGCTGCTGCAATTGCTGCCAAACAGATCAGAATAAGATACGGCAACATCAGCGAAGTAAGTTTTGCCGCTACGTGTACTTTACTTTCGGGTGGAAAAAGCGTATAACCAAGTAAACAGATTCCTTCTCCGAGTAATACAATTATGAGGAGCAGGAAAAATATACCGGTTAAGTAAGCTGATACTAATTTCCACGCTTTTGCTCGATTAGAATGCCAAAGTCTGGCAAAAACAGGAATGAATCCTACTGAAAGCGATCCTTCGCCGAACATCCTTCTTGTGATGTCAGGTAGACGGAAAGCAAGAACGAACGAATCCATAATACCGCCCGCTGTCATGCCAAGCATTGCAGCAGTCGCACTGTCCCGAAGCATACCAAGTACACGGCTGATAAGAGTGCCAATGCTTGTTATTAACGTACCTTTCAGTACGATTTTGCGATTCGGTTTCATTCTGGTAAATTAATATTGCAACTGAAAAGAAAAAATTTTCGATAAGTATTTTACATTACTTTTCAATTTCGACAAGACGCGCATAATCGATAAATTATACTTTTATCCGATGCAATGCAAGTGTATGTCGATTTTGTTTATGCTGCACGTAGTCAATGTGTTGCAGTTTACTCGCTTTGTAAACCCTTGCTTTTCTCACAGGGTAAAGCAAGGAAAACTGCAATATAATGACCACGCATGGTATAAGTTAATCAACAACCAAGAAAAGGAAAACCACATGAAAAATTTCAAGTTTGCATTCGCATTATTATTTTGTTTCGTTTCGACAATGGTCATTGCTGCTGAACCGAAAAAACCTTTCGACGGTGTCAGTCTAAAAGGTTGGAAAGCAGTTGAGGGTAACACGAAAAACACGTGGATTGTTGGACGTGCTGCACTTGATTCTGACAACGAACTCGCGATTGCAGCCAAGCCGCTCGTAAAGAAAGATAAAAAAATCGAAGCCGGTGACCTGATAAATTTTGTTGAAGGTAACTGGACCGAAGAACCGCGTGGTGGTGTCGATTTGTTTAGTGAAGAAGTTTTCGGTGACTGTGTTATCGACTTGGAATTCATGGTGTCGAAAAATGCCAACAGCGGAATTTACGTCATGGGCGAATACGAAGTTCAGGTGCTCGACAGCTGGGGACACGACACCATGACGCAAGG
>JBOFQC010000423.1:0-9099 GCA_051660725.1 Thermoguttaceae bacterium | reverse complement strand
AAATACCAGACGTTAATACATGACATCACATTAAAGACGTCTGACTAAGCACTGCACCTGCTGCCACCACTACAACGAAATTTTGCGTATAATTTTTTATTCCAGTTAGCCCCGGAGCCCTGCTACGGGGAGCTACGCCGAGCTGGGCTCGGCGGCTAACATGTCTGACGCTCTATACAGCGCTGATCCAAAATCAGCGGTAATCGAAATCGACATTACGATGTAAGCTTACTGCTTATCATTTAATTGTTTCACTTCTTCTTTTTGCTCTTTCTTGCCAAAAAATCTTTTAGCGGTCAAAAGAAGTGGAAAAGCAACCACGCCGCAAAGTAGTCCAAGTCCTACCAATTCTAAAGTTTCGGTAAGAATGAAAGTTAAATTACCGGCAGAACCCAAGCTCAAAGAAAAATGAGCGACTTCTCCGATAAAACCCAAAGCGGAGACCACGGCCAAACATAAACCGAAAATTCTTTTATTGGTTTTCAATGCAAGAAAAATACCAGTCGAAAGACCAATAGCCGCCAATGAAACGGAAAATGGACAAATGTAACCCGGTAATGAGGGATCATTGACGTGGAATGCAAATAACATTTTTACTCTCCTTTGGCGTTTATAAACTAGGAACCACATGAAGAATTTAATCCAATCATGTGATAAATATTACATTTATGACTGAACCACACACATTTTACAATATCAATCCAGCCAACAACTGCGATTATCGCAGTAGCAACACTCCGTGTCAAGTCGCCGAAAAATTTTTTGTGGACCACTCGAATCTCCACGAGCCGCAAGTGTAAAGAAGTGAAACTTGCGGGTGTTCTACAAAAAATGTGTGTTTTAAATAATCCGGAAGTTCCGCTGCGCTTCACTTCCGGCTCGTGAAGATAAACGTGTAAATTACACTTACCCGCTGAAATGGAAAAGTACAATGTCACCGTCCTGCAGCACGTAATCTTTCGGTTCACGTCGAACAAGGTTTTCCGCTTTAACCGCTCTTTCGCTTCCGAGGCGTACCAAGTCATCGCACTTGAAAATTTCGGCCCGAATGAAACCTTTTGCCATGTCGGTGTGAATCGCAGCTGCTGCTTCCACGGCAGAAGCGTTCTTGCGGACGAGCCAGGTTCTTACTTCTTTGTCACCGGCGGTTAAAAACAGGCTTTGACCGGATGCGTCGAGAATCAAGCGGACAACGGCGTCACGGTCAGTTGAAGTCAGCCCCATTTCTTCAAGAAACGCGGTGCGGTCTTCCTGCGACATTTTTTCCAGTTCCATTTCAAGACCGACAGAAACCGCAGTTACCGGAACCTGTTCGGTTGAAAATTTTGCGTACTTTTCGAGTTCCGTTTCGTCGTCGGCAGTATTAATCAACACCATTCGCGGCTTTTCGCTCAGAAGCCTAAACGCTCTGGTTACTTTTTGCTGCTCGTCATTGAGTTCATCTTCACGAAGCGGTTTGCCGGATTCAAGTGCCGCTTGAACGAGCTTAAGTGTTTCGTACTCGAAGTTTACACGGTCCTGTTCAGTTTTTGGAAGCGGACGTTTTTTTTGTTCCTCGACTTTTGTGATTCGGTTTCCAACGATATCAAGGTCGGCAAAAATCAGCTCCTCAACAAAAGAAGCAATTTCCTTTTCCGGGCTGGCTCCGTCAAACGCACCGATAACGCAAACGATACTGTCACATTCACGTAATTGAGCAAGTCTGGTTGCGTTTCCGTGTTGGTCGCGGCTTAAACCGGGTGTGTCAACGATTTCCAGCGAAGCGTAGGTGACTTTTTTGGGTTTGTATATTTCGCACAATTGCGTCACTCGCGGTTCCGGAACCTGACACATTGCCGACTGCGACGAGTGCGAAAGTGACTGATCCGGCGCAACTTGCGTCAACCACTGAAATAACGTGCTTTTTCCCGAACCTTTGTAACCGATTAGTCCCGTTTTCATGTTTTATAAAATAAATCTGCTTTTGGTAATTATTACTTGTGTATTAAGGAGTTAGGAGATAGGAGATGGGAGATAGACTTCAGATAATTTCGAATAACCTGTTCACCTGTTCACCTAACTCCTACATTCACAATATTCTTATACTCCGATATCGTAGCGGTAAGAATTTTTTCTTTCGCTTCTTCAAAAGTTGAGAAAAGCGTGGCTCCGGCTGCTCGTTTGTGTCCGCCGCCGTTGAACTTTGCCGCTAACATGCTGCAGTCGAGGTCGCACCGGCTCCGAAAACTCGCTTTAAACCCGGCGGAAACCCGTTCCCCATTTTCCGACTTTTGACGTTGATCGACAAGTATAACAGCAACTTCCGAACCCGCAACTTGCAGCAACATATTCACGATATCTTCGCTGTCACTGGCAAGTGCTCCGAACCGATCAAAGTCGTCGAGGAAAATTGACGTAAACATGATTTTTCCATTTTCCAACGACTCCGCTCTTTCCAGCGTTTGACCGACCAAGCGGATTCTCGCGAACGATTCCTGCTCGTAAATCTGTCGGTACAGTTGGTCCGGTTTGACACCAGCTTCGACCAATTCCGCCGCAACCTGGTACGTTCTTGCCCTGACCGAAGAATAACGAAACCAACCGGTGTCAGTTGCAATTGCGACGAAAAGCGGGTCGGCAATTTCCGTTTTGAACGGCACTCCTAGTGCTTCAACGGCCTGATAACATAGCACCCCTGCCGCTTCGGCTGTTGGATCAATGAACATTTCGGCGCCGAGATCGTTTCCGATTGCGTGGTGATCGATCACCATTTTTTGCGCTTTGCTGTCTTTGAGTATCTGGCCCATATCACCGAGCTGCATCCAGGACGAAGTGTCAACCACGAGAAACACGTCAATTGTTTCGATCCAGTTCCGTTGTTCATCTGTCAGATCCGGAAGCTGCAGAATCTTGTTTTCCGGGTCGAGAAACTTCAAGCTAGGCGGAACAGCGTGTCCGT
Source organism: Thermoguttaceae bacterium (assembly GCA_051660725.1). Taxonomy (GTDB): domain Bacteria; phylum Planctomycetota; class Planctomycetia; order Pirellulales; family Thermoguttaceae; genus JAVBSX01. The sequence continues at coordinate 6,161 of JBOFQC010000423.1, read as the reverse complement.
TGATTATGCGTACTTCTTTACCGAGGTGTTCGAGAGCTTTGCAAATCGCGACTTGCGACCCGATGCAATCGCCGTCCGGTCGGATGTGTGAAGTCAATAAAATCCTTTTAGCCGAATTTATCCGTTTTACGAAAAGTGGCCAATCAATCTGTTCCGTGCTTGCTTGTCTGGGGGTGGTGTTCATTTAGTTTTGTTTTCAAAAAAATAAGATAAATTATGTGTATTTATTTGTTTTCGTTAGCCCCGGAGCCCTGCTCCGGGGAGTAACATCGCCGAGCAGGGCTCGGCGGCTAACTTTCAATTACCGAAATTATTCTTAACTCAGATGTCAACGATTTCCAACTCCGCTTCATCTGAGTAATGTGCAATCAACCCCATTATACCTCCGACTTGCTTTTGGCCTCACGTCTTTCACGGACTTTTTGTTTGATTCCGTCCCAAAACTCCGGGGTTGCTTCAATCCACTGATCCTTATCGATCACATCCTGCATCATTTTGGTGTAATGCACAATTAGTTTTTCCCGCTGTTCGGGTGTTTTTGCAGGGGCCAAAAGCTGCTCCATTGCCGGCCCGTACATTGCGTCTTCTTTTTCGAATTGCTCGAAGTCGGATTCGCTCAAAGGCGTTGGCAATTCCAGCTCGGCAAACTGCGGATTCGATGTAATTGAAGTCATTTTTTTTACTTGTGAAATAAATTACCGTATTCTATTAGGCCGATTATTGCGAGTGGGTACAGGGATTTCAAGCGAAGTCAACGTGAACGGCTCGTCGTGGCCGGTGTCAACTTTATCCGGGCCGGTGACGCAGTCGAAACAGCTTACGATGAGTTTGCCGTAAGCGAAAATCGGTTCGCCGGGCTGGTCGAGTTCACCGTTTGCGCCGTTCGAGTCGGGTGATTTAGCAATGCGTCGGACGATTCCTTTGTCTTCCCCTTTTTCTTTGCTCGGCGTCACTTCGGCTACTGCGTTTTCCGAGAAATCCGCGACGTAAAGCTTACCGTTCGGAGCGAAAAAGATTCCGTCAGTGGTTCGCATTTGCGACAAATCCTCGGCCCAGACAAATGGTTTGTCAAATGTGCCGTTGCTGAGTTTTTTCGATTTCAGAATAGTGCCGTCTCCAAAGTTACCGACATACATGTTACCGTTTCGGTCAAAGTCGATTCCGTCGAGTCCGTATTGGCAGTCTTTGTTGTTCGTCAGAACCGAAAACAGCAGCGTTTCGTCTTCGCGGGTGTTTTTAAGTTGCACCGGTTTTTTTGTATTCGGATCAAAACAATACACGCCGCTGACGAGCAGACCACTCGGGTCTTTTTCGTTAGACATCATGCTTTGAGTGACGTAAAGGGCACCGTTTTTGAAGCGAATTCCGTTCGGGTGTTCCATTTTCTCTGCAATAACAGTGGTTTTCAGTTCGCCGTCTTTGCCGACTCGGACGCGTAAAATCCGTCCCTCAAATGCCCCTTCTTCGGTTCCTTTCCAACCTTGGTTGTCGCAGATGTATAAGTCGCCGTCCGGTCCGAAACAGATACCCATTGGACAAGCCAAGCCCGTTTTTTCCAGCACTGGCACGTCGAACCATTTCGTCGTTTTTCCTTCACGGTCAACTTTTATAACGCAAGCAGGTTTGGTTTGGTAGGCGTAATTGGGACAGGCAACGTAAAGAGTTCCGTCTCTTCCAACCGCCATTCCGTCCGGTGTCGGACAGAAATCCGGTAGCGTCGCAAAAAGTTTCGGCGTCTGCAACTCTGCTGTTTCGGCGGCAACGATTCGTTGTGTTTGCAGCAAAACAGTTACAATGGCAATTGTTAAAAACAGGATAAACGGAAGTACTGGATTTTTGCGCATTTTTTGTACTCTCATGGTAATGGTTAAAAAAATTCAGTTTCGAGACGTAAACATAATTTTACATAGATATAGCTATTATGCAACCGTTGGGGAAGGTATCCGCCGACTTACGCCGGCGGCTCGACTTGCGCCGTTGTAACCATTATAACCGTAATTAGTTGTTGCGTTCATTTTGCAGTATCGATTTTTCTTTATTCTGTCACTTGCACTTTATCAATTTACGACCTAACTTTCTTCAGAACTTGAAATTATTTTAATGTCTTGAAATTACTAATAATGAACCACTCTGAACGTATAAAAACAGTTCTGCCGCCGAATCCGGAGGCGTTTATAGTCGACGATTCTGTGCCGACGCGTCGAATTTTTCGAACAATACTTCAAGAATTGGGTTTCACAGTTCACGAAGCTGTTGACGGTAAAGACGCACTGGAAAAATTACCCGAAAAAATTGCCAACTGCAATATTATCTTTTCCGACATAAGTATGCCTCGTATGGATGGTTTCGAGTTCTGTCACAAGTTACAGCTCGAATCGTGGTACGACCGTACTCCATTTGTCTTGGTCTCCACTGAAAGTGACGCCCGAAATGTTATAAAAGGCCTGAAACTTGGTGCTGACGACTTTCTTCCCAAACCGTTCGATAAGGAAATCGTCGCTCAAGTAATCGAAAGGATACTGCAACATGTCTGATATCAGCACAACCCCCGCACGGACCGTGGATCGCATGGTTGTTCGAATCGAACACCTCGATAAACTATTGAATCTTGCCGGTGAAGTTATTATTACCAGTTCCACCCTGCACGAACTACAACGTAGCATGGTTGATACGGTTACGCAACAACGTCCGTTAGTGGAAACTGATCTTCACATAATCAAAGCCGCAAACGAAACTTCACGCCGAATCAGCCAGGACCTGCACGACTTGGTTATGGCTATTCGTATGGTTGAAATCGGCGAAACATTTCGAATGTTCCGCAGACCGATACGCGACCTTGCACGCACACTTAAAAAAGAAATCGAGCTGAAACTTGAGGGCGAAAAAGTTTTAATCGACAAAGCACTTGCCGAACGGCTCGTGGAACCGCTGCTGCACTTGCTCCGAAACGCTGCCGATCACGGTATCGAAGCTCCAATTGAAAGAGCGCGAGAAGGAAAACCCGAAAAAGGGACGATTACCCTGAAAGCGGTTGAGCATGAAGGTGAAGTCGAAATTATCGTTTCCGACGACGGGCGTGGTATCGACGAACAAAAAGTTTACGAAAAAGCCCGTTCGCTTGGTCTGTTGAAACCGAATGAAACGCCGGACCTGCTTACCGTTATCTGCACTTCCGGTTTTTCCACGCGAGAAAAAGCAACCGACACTTCCGGACGTGGTGTCGGCTTGGACATTGTGAAAACAATGGTTACCGAGTTTGGTGGTACACTCTCACTTAAGAACGAGCCGAAAGTCGGACTTACCATTAGAATGGTGATCCCGAAACTCAAAGCGGTGAACATTATCGACGCACTTATTGTGCGCGGTGATTCGACTTTATATGCGTTGTCAATTGATAAAGTAATCAGCTTGATGGGAATAAATCCGAACCAGATTCAAGCGGAAATGGATCGTGATCGGTTTATTAAATACATGGGCGAACCAATTGCGTTGTTCGACATTGGTGAACTGTTTGGCTGCCCGTCAGTAAAATATGATAATGCGGAGGTTGTGCCAATTGTCGTACTTGAAGGCAAAACCGACAAAATCGCGGTTATTGTCAGTGAATTTCTTTCACCGCAAAAATTGGTGAACGTTCCGCTAAACACACGCATGTTTGGTGCCACGGCGCAAGGAGTTGCCGGCACATGTATCATAAGCGGCGGACGAATCGGTTTAACAGTTGACATTGACGTGTTGGTTGCTTTGGCAACTGGCGTTCCGCTTTCAGACATTGCGGCACCGAATGTGGACGCTTCTTTTGGTAGCGGCTCCGCTTCGGAATCCGGCGAATCCAAAGGTATGCAGCCTTCTGCAATGCCAGACGAAGTCGTTTTTTCACATTCTCAGGACGAGCTTGTGCAAAAGGCGAAACTTAGCATGAAACGGGATAAAATTGCTGAATCTGCTGAAAAAAGCGGTCAAAAAGACCTCTCGCAAGGTGACGTAAGCGATTTGCTTGACGAATTGTCGCGTGGTTTAATCGAACTGCAAGACGCTTTGTTGACTTTGGAAGGCGAATCCGATAACGCCGACCTTATGCGGGAATGTTTCAGACGTTTGCATGCCGCGAAAGGGAATTTTACAATGTTGGGAGCCGAAAACTCCGCCAACCTTGCTCACGGTTTGGAAACGCTGCTCGACTACCTGCGTAAAGATCAGATTACAATGTCGCAGGAATTAATGGACATTCTTCTTGACGGAGTTGGTGAACTGAACAAAGCGACGAAGATTCTGCCCGGTACGATTCCGCCGGCAAACGCGAATCTTTTCATGCGAATAGACAGCATAATCCGTTCGCTTACCGACCAAAACGTTGTCACCGACCCGGAAAAGCTGCTCGGCACTGCGTTCACGCTTTCGCCAATTGTGGAACTGCAACTTTTAGGGGCGTTGAAACAGGGTGCGTACACTTATGAAACATTTTTCCGTTTCCAGCCCGGTAGACAGGCGGACTACCTCGTCGCATATTTGACGCTGCGAAAACTTTGTTTTCTCGGCAATATTATTTCGACGCTTCCGTCCGTTTCCGACATTGAGAAGGGAAACTGCGGCCCGGCAATTAAGGTTCTCTGGGCGTCGCAGAAAAAAGAGCACGAACTCAAGCAGTCAATTGACGAATGGGGACCTCTCTTTAACGTAATCGAACACCAAACTATTCCGACAACGGTGTTCAAATACGATTCCACAGCGGATGTTTAGTAGACGTTAGATTTTAGACGTCAGACGTTAGAATTTCAGGTTCCGTAATCTGATGTCTAACGTCTGAAGTCTCATGTCTAAAATCCAACTTCCACGGATTGCATATTTTTTCTTAGGCAGATATAATTTTGGGCGTGCCGAACTCCGGTATAATTTTAAACTGTAATCGTCCGCGCTGTTTCTGAGTATATGTCCATAAACGTTATTTGTCCCGGTTGCCTGAAAAGGTTCGAAGTAAGCGAAAAATTCGCCGGTAAAAAAGGGCCCTGCCCGAATTGCAAAACCATAATTGATATTCCGAAAGAGCAGGTTGTAATCCATGCGCCGGAAGAATTCGTTTCTGGTGGGAAAACGGTAAAAGGTCGCGCTATTCTCAAGCCGATCACAAGGTTAAATACCGAATTTAAGACGAAAAGCATTATTATCTCAGCAGTCGGCTCACTGCTCGTTATCGTTTTGGCCGCTCTGCTCGGTTGGGTAAAAGGAAAATTCGGAGTTAGCACGAATCTTTACGACCTGCTTGGAATTCTTGGTTTGGCAGCGATTTCGTTTCCGCTTACGATGTTCGGGTACGAACTGTTAAGAGAATCGGATGAACTTGAGTTTATTCAAGGGAACGATCTTTATAAGAAGTCCGCAATTTGTGGTGGCGTCTACACGTTGTTGTGGGTATTTTTTGAACTACTCACGAAATATATGCAGTCTGAAGAATGGATCACGTGGTTGGCGTATTTGATTCCATTTATTGTTTTCGCGGTAATCGCATCGCACATACTCTTCGACTTTGATTTTCCTCGAGGAGTCTTGCACTTTCTGGTTTTTTTCGGTCCGCTTTTGTTGTTACGCGGTTTGATCGGACTCGGTTGGCTCTGGCTTGTCGTCTCAGAAATAACAAGCGGAAGCGGCGGGTCTTCGATTGGTCCCCCGCCGCCCCCACCTCCTGTTGGACGCTAAAAACGAAAGCGTAAAAAAAAGAAAGCGTCAGATTTTTATTTCTGACGCTTTCAGATTTAGCTATACGTTAAAACCTTTTTCCGGTTTAGTAACGAATCTTGTTCGGGTTCGGATCAAAGAAATCTCTTGGTCCGCGTGTTACGTAATAATTGGTCGGTGCTGTTTCCTGGCGTTTACCGAAAAATGGTGCTGGCTGAATAATGCCGCCATTTCCGAGATTGCCGTTTCCGAAGCTGTGATTTCCAAGGCAACCTTGACCACATGCTGGTTCACAGGCCGGTACACATGCAGGTTCGCAAACTGGAGCACAAGCTGGTTCACATGCCGGTGCACAAGCGGGTTCGCAAGCCGGAGCACACGCAGGTTCACAAGCTGAAACTTCGCAGACACCGCCGGAAAATCCGACAGCAGCACAATTGCCGAAACCGCAATTCCCGAAACCACAACCGCAAGCGCTCATGCCAACA
>JBOFQC010000422.1:0-7633 GCA_051660725.1 Thermoguttaceae bacterium | reverse complement strand
CTCGCCAATATATTCTGGATGGGAAAATGGGAAGGTTTCATGGTTCACTTGGTTGCCGGAATTCTTTACACCGTTGTCGGATTCTTGCTTTTGGATGCGCCGCTTTTTAACGCAGTCACTTTGACGTTTCTTTTGGCAGCGTTTTTAATCGTTGTCGGATTGATTCGTATGATTGGTGCTCTCGTGGTGCAGTTTCACGGTTGGACATGGGCCGTGCTTAATGGCGGTATCACGTTCCTGCTCGGTATGCTGATTTACAAAAGCTGGCCAAGTTCCGGACTCTGGGTGATCGGCCTATTTGTCGGTATCGAAATAATCTTTGCGGGTTTTTATTGGATCATGTTTGCATGTGCACTTCGCCGCTTTAATAAAAGACATCCGGGTGGGGTTGCAGAGTAAAAGCACAGCCAAATGTGAATTTGTCGATTATGTTTACCCGCCAACTTGCGTTGGCGGCTCGCTGTTTTTTCTCAGTCCAGGATGAAATCGTCGTTTACACTCTGAGATTTATAAAGCGGTAAATAACGGTAATATACTTCGAGCATCAAAACGGATAACGCCGTTGTGTAAAGCCGGCCTCCGGTACCGTTCCACTGACCTTTGCAAAACCAGCTGCCACGCTCATGTCCGCTGGTTTCCTGGGCGGCAATCAAATCGTCACGAAATTCGCGATTCCAACGGTGCCACTCTTCGCCGCCGTAATGGTGCAACACTTGTGTTGCGTAATAGTCGTAATACAAGTTCTTCTTGTCCGGTCCGGACTCCGACAAAAAGTCGACACCACGAACAAGAGCCGGATCAGTTACCGGGGTTCCCATGTACATTTTGCTTAGCAGTCCAATTGCGGTTGTCGCCCGAACCTCTTGCTGGTCGGACCCTTTCTTGTAGATATATTTGGCACCGTTATCCGACGAAACGGAATTGTCTAGAAAATTTCTCGCTTTTGCAAACACGGTATCAGGCACGTTGACACCACCCATTTGCGCACTTTTCAAAGCCATTATCTGCCAGCCTAACACGGACGTGTCACCGCCGGTCTTGTCACGTGGGGCATACCGCCAACCTCCGTCACTCGGTATCTGTGCGTAACAGATGAATTTTGCTGCTTCCTGTGCGGCGTTTTTTAGTACCGGGTCGTCAGACATCGCGGCAGCTTCGCATATCACAATTGACGCAATTCCCTGGTGGTACATTCCGCCGTCTCCCGACATGTCTTCAATGTCAATGAAACTCAAACCGTTTGGCGTCATTTTTGAATTTTTCAGTAAGAATTTCAATCCTTTATCAACGACAACCTGGTATTCTTTTTTTCCCTGTTTGTGTGTGACACCAGTTCCGAGAAACGGTAAAAGAGCAAGCGAAGTTGCCGAATTCACTGAAGGGCTGCGACCTGGATTACCGCATTTCCCTTTGCATTTCGGATGTTTCGTGAAGTCGTAAGACCAGCTTCCGTCTGAGTTTTGGTGCTGAGCCAGCCATGTAAGTCCCAACGCAACGGCCTTTTCACTACCTTCGCTTCCGCCGTTTTGCGAAAGCAGGATTCCTTTGGCGTCACCCCGTCCACTCAGGCTGTTCATGATAGAAGAACCTGACACTGTGAAATGCGTGTCAAGCCGCACATTGCCGGGAGTTTCGTCATTTAACGCCACTGAAACGGCACTCGGCGAAACCTCACCGGAGCTGGCAGAAAGAACCGGATTCACAGAATCGGCAAGCGTGTTGGTGTCATCCACTTCCGGCTGGTCGTTGCTATCAACGGAAAGATTCACATCGCCCGAACCGGGGTCACCGAGAAATTCAAGTTCACCGTCATTGTCTGACAAGCCGGGAAACGAAATTATTTCTTTGGCCGTAAACAAAGAAATTGGAAAATAAATCTGCAAAAGAATCAGAAGCAGCACAACATGAACGAGCAGACTTACAGAGAAGCCGGGAACGGTGTAAAACCAGTCCCGCCAGGTCCGTCTGTCACGCAAAATTTCCAAGCCCGTTTCGCTACGCTCGGCCTCGATTTCAATTCTTATTCGTTCTTCCGACAACGGCATACCTTTGGAAAACAGCGTCGTTTTATGAGTGTCGATGAAAATTTACATACGCTAATTTTTAGATTCGGTTTCTTTTGGGGGAATTACCACATAATACCACTGGACCGATGGAAAAAATATCACTTCTCCTTCATCAGTACCTTTAGGCGGGTCCTGTGGGGCACTCAGTCTAAACGCATACACTTTCTTGCCTGACTCAATACCTTCGATTACATCATCTATTATTCTCGGGGATTCTGGAAGACCCAAAACCTTAAATTTAGCAATGGCTTTGGGAATTATAGATTTTACCAATTTGGCCTCTTCTAGAATTTTATCGTTTTTTTCGGTGGCAATGTATAGATTTAATAACGCAAGATGAATTATTATTTTCAATGGTTCAGTTCTAGTGGTATCTTCTCGTTCATTTAAAATTTTCTGAGCACTTAAAAACGATTTAATAGCGAGTCCATAATTATCGCACAAACAATGTAAAAACCCGCGGTTCACCAGAAGTATCGCCTTTTCTTCATCGCTATTTGGAGCATCCGTATCCACACTTGCAATCAGATAATCAACTAATTCCAAGGCATTTTCCGGATCGTCTAACATTACATACGCTACCATCTTTCTGCTAATGATGGCTAAACAATGCTTGTCTCTTTTGATATCTTCATTTATATCACTAAGATTTGGTACAATTCGTATAACTGTTTCGTAATCTCCTTGTAATAATAGAGAAGTGACTTGCTGTTCATCCTCTTGCGTGAAATTGCGTATCAATTTCGCTTCTGTGTTTTCTGCACTTTCTGAAACACAATAAAATGTTGACAATAATAAACTTAGAGTAACTACAATCAGATAAAACGCTTTCTTTCTTGACATGATTCCCTCCGTTGTTTCGTTGATTTATTTACTTTCCTCAGAATTTTCTATCTCAAACATATCAATATAGTCCCAGAATACGATTATATCAAACTGTAACGCACCATCATTAGTGAATTCAGCTGGTTTCTGAGGAAATCGCAAACGATGTATCTGTTTTTTGTCTGGTTGCTCAATACAATCAATAATTTGCGATTCTGTTGTTCTAAAAGGCTTTACTTGATCTGCTGAACTACCTTCAACTAATTTTAGTACATCGTCAACAAATTCTGGGTATAGGGATTCTAAAATCTTAACTTCTTCCCGAGCTTTGTCAAATTTTTTGGTATACGCGTATAAATATGCAAGTTGCCGGTGAAGAATATATTTTAAAAAACTATCAGAATCTAATTTCACAGCCTTCTGAAAGGAATCAATGGCTAATCCGTAATTGTCACATAAACAGTGCAAAAGCCCTTGATAATACAGTGAGGATATTGTTTCATTTTTATCGCGAGGAACATTAACATCAGAGTCTGTAAATAGATACTCTCCGATTTCTAAAGCACTTTCCGGGTCGTCTAACATTACATGTGCTATAAGCTTTCCCAACATGATCTTCCGAAAACAATCACCTTTTGGGGCATCGTCATGGAAATCACTAGGTTGAGGCACCATTCGTACAATTGCCTCATAATCTTTTGCCTCTAAATAAGTTCTAACTTGTGCCTTATCCGCCTCTGTAAAAAGAAATGCAGAAGAACCACTTTCCGCAGCGCAACAGTAAGAAGAAAAACACAAACCAATCGCAATCCCAATCAGATAAAACGCTTTCTTTCTTGACATGATTCCCTCCGTTGTTTCGTTGATTTATTCGTTTTCAACAGAAATTTTTAATTCATCAACATCAATAACCTCCCATAATATACCTGCATTAAATACAAACCCCTTTTGTTTTGAACTCGAAGGGGTTTCTTGCGGCAAATGGAGACGATGTATCATTTTTTTATCTGGCTGCTCAAGACATTCAATAAGTCGTGATTCTGCTATTCTAAATGGTATTATATTATCTACTGTACTACCTTCAACGTTTTTTAGTACCTCGACAATAAGTTCCGGATACATGGATTCTAAAATCTTAAGTTCTTCCTGAGCTTTGTCATACTTTTTTGTATATGCATATAAAAACGCAAGTTGTTGATGAATTTGATAGTCGCTTATTACGCCATGTTCCATTTCCAATAGCTTTTGCATCGATTTAATTGCGAGTCCGTAATCGTCACAAAAACAGCGTAAAATCCCCTGCATTTTTGTCAATCCAAAAACATATTCTGAATTACCTGATTTTTCGTAAAATTCTATTGTTTTATCTAATATGTTTAACGCACTATCATATTCGTTTACCATAATATAAGCACATTCTTTGAACTGCATTATACCTTTAAAGTACTCCTTGCTCAATAATTCATCAGTCCACTCGTCAACTTCTGGAACAGTACGTATAATCGCTTCATAATCCTGCTTTTCAAATAAAGTTTTAATCAAATCAACATCACTTTCTGAATACTGGTATTCGGCTGCGTTGTTATCGCTCGCGCAACAGTAAGAAGAAAAACACAAACCAATCGCAATCCCAATCAGATAAAACGCTTTCTTTCTTGACATGATTCCCTCCGTTGTTTCGTTGATTTATTTACTTTTCTCGGAATTTTCTATCTCAAACATATCAATATTGTCCCAGAATACACCTGCATTAAATACAATACCACCTTCTTTTGTAATCACAGGGGGGCGTTGCGGAATTCTGAGGCGTTGTATCTGTTTTTTGTCGGGCTGCTCAAGATATTCAATAAGTTGCGATTGTGACACTCTAAACGGCTGTGCGGAATTTACAGAAACTCCCTTAACTAATTTTTGCATCTCAATAACGAATGCTGGGTATAGGGATTCTAAAATCTTAAGTTCTTCCCGAACTTTGTCATATTTTTTGGTATACGCATATAAATATGCCAGTTGTTGGTGAATAGTATAACTTATTTCGATATCAGGTTTCAACTTAACGGCCTTCTGAAACGAATCAATAGCTAATCCGTAATTGTCACATAAGCAATGCAAAATTCCTTGGTTAAAGAGAAGCATCATTATTCCATCTTTACTGTCTGGATAATGGGTCTCTAAGTCTGCCAACTGATAATCAACTATTTCCAAAGCACTTGCAGGGTCGTCTAACATCATACAGGCGATAAATTTTTCCATGATGATTTCATCAAAACAATCACCTTTTTGGGCATCCTCGTGAAAATCACAAGGTCGTGGCACCATTCGTACAATAGCCTCGTAATCCTCCTCCAAAAAGTATGTTGTTACTTTTGCTCCATCATCTTCCGTAAAAAGAAATGCAGAAGTACTGCTTTCCGCAGCGCAGCAGTAAGAAGAAAAACACAAGCCAAGCGCAATTCCAATCAGATAATACGCTTTCTTTCTTGACATGATTCCCTCCGTTGTTTATCCGTTGTAGAAAATGGCAACACCCGCGAACACATTTACGTGGGTTCAACTGTAATATTTTGTATTCGACCCACACCTTGCGGTGTCTGTTATCGTTGCCACAATTATACAAACAGTAAGTATTTAATACAACACATGTTTGTTGGCCAGCTTCTCCGAAACTGGCGCGACTTTTGGAGGCGAAAACGCTTGATAAAGAATCAACGGTAAAATTCTACATTAGACTGATTAGTTATTTAGTAACCAAACGAGCAGGCCTTTTTGGGCGTGCATACGGTTTTCCGCCTGCTGGACGATTCGACTCTGCGGCGAATCCATAACGGCGTCGGTGACTTCCTGCCCTCGCTTGGCAGGCAAGCAATGCAGGAAAATACATGTTTTTTTGGCGGCGGACATCAGTGCTTCGTTCACCTGATACGGTGCGAAAATCCGTTTTCGTTCCGCTTCTTCCGCTTCCTGCCCCATGCTTACCCAAACGTCGGTGTAGATCGCGTCGGCCCCGTTCACCGCCTTTTTAGGATCGGTTGTTAATTCAATCTCGAAACCAGTCGTTGGGGCGTCGCCCACAATTTTTTTCACCTTTTCGGAGTCGAAATCGTAACCCTTCGGTGACGCAATTGACATTTTAACACCAAGTTTGGCGCAGATACGAACCAAACTTACCGCCACGTTATTCGAATCGCCGACCCAAGCCAATTTTAAACCGGCAAAAGTTCCGAACGCCTCTTTCATCGTAAGCAAGTCGGCAAGAGCCTGACACGGATGCGCTTGGTCAGACAAAGCGTTTATCACCGGACATGAACAGAATTCAGCCAGCTCCACGATGCTCTCGTGTTTTTTCGATCTGAAAACAATTGCGTCAACCATGCTGCTCAGAACCCGTCCGAAATCGGCTGTTGTTTCACGTTTGCCGTATCCGACATCTGCACCGAGAAACATACTGCTTCCGCCGAGCTGCGTCATACCTGCTTCGAAACTGACACGTGTACGAAGCGACTGCTTTTCAAAAATCATCGCAATTGTCCGATTCGCAAGATACGAGGTACGAACACCGCTTTTAACTTCCGCTTTGATTTTTTCTGCCAATTCGAGAATTTGTGTAAGCTCGGAAACAGATACGTCGTTAAGAGTTATGAAATGTCGCATGATAAGGCATTAGGCGCTTGGCATTAGGCGTTAGGGTTATTGGAATGGGTAATTTCGTTTTCCTAAAGAACTCTCATTCTTACAGGTTTCGATTTTAAACACGATAATTTGGAAAGGTACTCAATTGCTTGCAAAAGGTTTCCTTCTTTCGCTTTATGTGTGGTAATAATAAACGACACGTTCCGCTCGTCGTCGGATTTTTTGTCATGCTGAATCATTGACGAAATCGAAATGCCAAACTTGCCGAGAACGCCGGAAACTTCGTGTAGCACTCCGACCCGTTCTTCCACGGAAAGACGCAAGTATGACCGCCCTTCCATTTCGTTCGGGTTTCGCAGTTCACAATTCGGCTGCTTCGTTTCGTTCCAATAATCAAGGGCGGCAAAAGTAATCGCGGTGCGTCCCAAAATGGTGTCAATTATATCACCAACAACGGAAGAAGCGGTTGGCATTTGGCCGGCCCCGTAACCGTGAAAGAAAACCGGTCCGACAACGTCACCGTAAACACAAAGTGCATTGAAAGCGTTCCGAACATCCGCAAGCGGCGATTCTTCCGGCACGAGAGTCGGCGAAACGTGCAGCTCCAAACCGGACTCGGTACTTTCCGCAACGGCAAGAAGCCGCACCTTGTAACCAAGTTCTTTGGCGTATTTTATGTCAATTACTTCGACATCTTGTATCCCTTGTTTCGGTATGATTTTCCAATCAACATTCGCGCCGAAACCGAGCTGTGCCAAAATTGCGAGCTTTTGCGTTGCGTCGCTGCCGTCAACGTCGAGAGTCGGATCAGCCTCGGCATAACCGAGCCGTTGGGCTTCCCGCACCACATCGGCGTAATTTGTACCTTTTTCCTCCATTTGCGTTAAAATGTAGTTGCAGGTTCCGTTTACAATTGCGTGAATCGATTGAATTGCGTTTCCTTGCAAAGAAGTTTCCATTGCACCGAGAATCGGAATACCGCCGCAAACCGCAGCTTCGAAAGCAATTGTCTTGCCGTTTTTTCGAGCCGCTGAAAAAATTTCAGCTCCGTGATTGGCAACCAACGCTTTGTTTGCGGTGACAATATTCTTGCCTTTTTCCAGCATCATGAG
>JBOFQC010000421.1:0-3589 GCA_051660725.1 Thermoguttaceae bacterium | reverse complement strand
CAGCAAGTATTGCTTTCCGTTCATCTCTACGGAGATGAGCGAAAAGGGACCGTTCTAAATTCAACGGAAGCGGTACATCAAATTGATCTGCAGGAAATGTCAGATTGGTTTTCCGGCACTTTACTTGAGTCGGCCTTTCAATTTCATGCGACAAATCTGTTTTTTCATCCGCTTCCGAGCGGGAACTACACGATTGGTCGAATGGTGCCGCAGCAAAGAGGTTTTTTCTCTTTCTTAAAAGGTCAGAATTCATTTTTGGTGCAGTACCTTATCGTTTCGCCTGAACTTTTAGGTGTTTTTGCTAATAATCCGATTCTCCTTTATCAAAAAATAACAGAACAGTTTCCGGTTTTATTTGGAACCCATCCGCCGAAAAAACTTACACCTGTTTCGCTAACTGTTACAGATCAGGTTTCGAGTGACTCGATTTTAGATTTAACGCAGGTTCTTTCTGTGTTGGAAAATACGGGAATTGATAATGTTTCCACTCTTGTGCAGTCAACGTTGGATTCCGTCTGCACTTTTTTTACTGGGGGACCAGCCGCCCTGAAAGTAATTTCAACGGTGTTAAATCTCTTGCCGATTTCGTGGCGAACGGAGCTGACTTTTTCAACGGAGCTGAATTTTTCGCTTTCACGTCCGCTGAAATTGGTCGGTATTTCCGGCGGTGCAGATATGTTCAACTTGAATTCAAGTGATCGGCGTATTTCGTTCTGCGATTTGAACAAAGATTCGTTGCCTGTGATAAGCAATAAGTGGGTGAAGTTTATTCGCAAAGTGATTTTAAGCGGCAATTTTGATTTCTTACGCCAAAAATTTTGTCAGGAATGGGAACAAAAGCAAAACATTACCGGATTGGATGATTCGCAGTTCGTTGTTCCAGAAGAGTTGGATTTCCTGGCAAAGGAATGGTCGGACGAACTTACAAACAGTGCAACTCAGTACGTCTTTTGCAGCGACGTTAATGTTGAAACACGGACATCACAAATCGTTTGTCCCATAAATGTTACAGCAGGTGACACACTTGGTGGTGTTACTGCGGGAAATGTTTTAGACTTTAATTCAACAGGGAGTAATAAAGTTGGCAATAACACTAGCAACAACGCTAACAATAACGCAGGTGATACCGCGGATGCCGGAGATTTAAATCAAGAAAATTCTCAAGTGGAATACCCATTTATACAGTTTCAACCGTTAGCCAACTATTCCGTTGAGTACTCGAGTGAAAATGAGCCGGCAGAAATGAGCCACTTGGCTACAATGATGCAGCAAAAAATGGTTCGGGTACCGAGTTCGGTGTCATCAAGTGGATGCCGTACGGCTAGATTTCCTCATATATCCAGTGAGATAAAGAACTTGGATTCTTGTACCGCCCGATTTTTATTTGGTGATTACACGGCACTTTCTCAGTTCAAAACAAATTGGTCGGAAGCTTGTTCAATTGTAAGTCCGGTACAACTACTCGAGTTAACCGAAGATTACGTAATGTTAGTTCGTGATTTTCTGGAGAATTGTCATACTACGAACGGCTGCCGTATACCGGAGCGAGATGTTAACGCGATGGAGCTGCTTGATGTGCTATTAAAAAATGTTTAGCGAGTGGCAGGTGATTTTGTATGTTGCCTCTGACAAACCTGGTCTTTTATACTGTCGCCCGGAATTAGTTGCATGTTTTCAAATGTTGGGAAAACAGAGGATAATCAGTTGCAAACATTGAAAAACTCGGGAACAGAGCCGACCGATTCACGCCTCGACGGCAGGTCGCGGGAGGCGGAGCACTTCACGCGAGGCTACTTATTACGCCTGAACGGTTGGTTCACGCCCAAATCGGGCTCCGGTATAGGTGGTAAATGCGCGGCGTCATATTATTGTTAGTCCGAAACCCTGTTTCTTGGGACTACGCCAGTCGGCGAAGAAATTTTGCAGCGTTTCGAGGGGAATTATTGCGAGAATCCGAGAGAAACATTACGCAAGAAAATCCAGTTGGTTCCTAAAATTTCGTCTATTTTGTAAAACTTGAATTCGCTCAGGACCCTCCTCGTGTTAGTGCTGACTGGGGGCTTGTAAAATTTTTCCTGATTTGTATAATACCCGAATGTTAAGTGTCAAGGGCTGAGAATCTCTTGTAGCTGATATTTCGGCGCCGTAGCCAAACGGCTAAGGCAGCGGATTGCAAATCCGTTATATCCCGGTTCGAATCCGGGCGGCGCCTCTCGCTATAAACGCCGCAAGTCCCGTATTTTACGGACTCCGCGGCGTTTTTTGTTTTCTTGTTCACTGTCCCGCTGCACATTAAAAAGAGCGAATTGTGCCTATTAGAACCAAGTACCAAGGCGCAAATTCTAGCACCACATTGGACCAAGCATATTTTTTAAAGAGATTGTTTATGTGTTTAGTAGGGTTTGAGAGAGTTTGGGCGTCTTTGACCGTTATTGATCACACGCTTGGGCAGTATTGTTTTTAAAGTCGCATTTAATAATGTTAGCGATGAACAATAGAAATAATGGTAATCGGCGTCTTTATCTTGGTTGATGTTTTTTTGATCTTTTCCGTGCGGTAATCGCTGTTTGTGCTCCGGAATGAGCGATTTGACAGATTATTGACATGCGCGTAAATGTTGAGCAGGTTTGTTAAACGAGAGTACGAGTGATTCATCAACTTATGCGACCCTGTTTCACTTCGCAAGAAAGTTGAGGGCTAAATTTTCTGAAATTGAGGAACGACGGAACTTTGAAAACAAAGCAAATATATTGCCTTTGTCGGGGCAAACCAATTAATGGTCACTCGACGTAAAGATGGATTTATGATATTATACTTCCTAAGTTTCCATGTTCAAACCATCATTTCTCATGAAAAAAACATCATACTCCTCGTTATTTCCTGAAAATAGTGACAAAAAATCAATAGCCGTTCTGCAATCGCTCGTAAAAAAATGCGAGAAAGAGATTACTGCGATGCAGAAGACGCTTAAGTTCAACACACTCAAATTGCCGGCAAAAGCAATAAAGCAACTTGCTGAAATACTGATTGATTTTACGTTGGATATCCACTCCGGTTCCGGTATTTGGCTCGCTCTTGAAAAATATAACACCGAACTTTTCAATACACCGCTTCCATTGGTTCATCCGGTTGACACCCCGCTTCCGTCAGGTGTATGTCTGCCTCGAGTAAAATTTTTACTCTGGAATATTTATCCACAACTTGACGAAGGGCTGTACATTTCAAACAAACACATTGATCTGATTACTGCTTCAGAGGCAATGACGCTTTTCTTAAACACATTACTTCCGTTGTTGCCGCCAATTTCTCCGATCAAGTTATTTTTGGATACTCCAAATGATTACGGTTGGGAAATCAAGAAAAAACTTATCTGGCTCGGAACTCGTTCGTATTTGTTCAGGCATCGCTTTGTTGAGTATCTGAAAGAGTGCAATGATAGCCTGAATCCGGTCATGTTAATCGACGATTTTATTTGTCAGGAAACGACAAGGTACTCCGGTTTGGGACCAATTGATATTCTTGCAGAATGCTTGAGTATTCCTCAAATGCAAAAGGAGGAATTACGAAGTTGGTATCTCAGACATTATTC
>JBOFQC010000420.1:0-2412 GCA_051660725.1 Thermoguttaceae bacterium | reverse complement strand
TACTTGGTCGCTGAAGACACCCCCTTGCGAACTTGCCAGTCCGCAAATCGAGAATCCAGTCCGGCTGGACCCATTCGAGAATGTCATAATGTGGTGTCAATAGCACGGCTTTACCTTTTGGATTTGAGCGACGCCATGCTTTCTGAAACGCTTGGGAACCGATCTGTGCGATGCGGCGGTCGATGACGGATGTAAATTCGTCAATCACGACTTGCTGCGGCTTTTCGCAAATCAAACGAGCAAGCCCGACCCGGAATTGCTCACCGTTGGATAAAACCCGGAACGGCCTGAGCCATGCCGGAACGTCACCCAGTCCAACACTTGCCAACGCGCCGGTCACTTCGTCGAATGAGCCCTTTGGTACAATGGCGTCAATAATCGGTTTGTCTTGCGGCCACCGCTTGTAATAGTCGTAAATCTCAGTGGCACCACCGAAAATCTGCTTCCCGACCGACGTTTTACCGCTCCCGGACGGGCCGACAACAACGCCGATGTTCCAGTCGCCCGAAAGGTCGAGTTCGACGTCGAGATTGAAATTGCAGCCTGATTCGGCGTTAAACAGGCTCTTAACACGGGCCGCACGGTACGAATCATAATCGTCGCATTGGTGCCGTATCTCCAATGTTGTTAAGCTGTCACTATTTTGCATTTGTAACCCTCCTTTTTCAAAAAATTGTAAACTTCCTCCTGATGGGTTTCCCCATCACAGATTACTATAACGCCATATTGCGGCGTATACGGTTTTGGAGCAGGGTTCTTTGTCACCGCGCGCTCCACAGTTTTTTCATTTTTCTTTTCCATAAATTTCAAATAGTTAGAGGTTGATGAATTATGACATCATCCGGCTGCCGAGGCGGGGTACTATTCCAATCGCAGAATATCTCGTGACCCTTGCTAGTTTCTGCATTATCACCGGTCCGAATTGCTGCAACTGCTGTAAACAGGGGTGTTTGCTGCGGAAACGAAACGCTGTACTCTGTCATTTGAGAGGAAAACCAAACCGCTTTGTCCGGGGGACTGCTGGTATCAACCGGCGTGTTTTGTGAAAACCAAACACCGAAAACGCAGTCGCCAACTTCACTTTTGCCCGCGCTCCATGATACCGTTCTGGTGCCGTTTGATACTGAAGTTCGCAAGTTGTAAATAATCGGAAGCGGCGAAATCTCGTCGTTTTCCGAAATCTTTAGCAGTCTTGTTTCACAGCCCAATGTATCTTTCCAAAATAACGACGAGGTCAAAACGGAAATCTCATAATCGCCGTCAGGCAACCAAACGCCGGAAATTTCACGGTTGGCCGAGTCTGCATCGATAAAACCAATTTCATGTTCCGTACCTGTTGAAATATCCGTAGCTATTATCCGCCAGCCCGGTTTAACAAACGACTGTCTTGAGTTTGGGTAAGCTAATCTGCTGTTGGCAAGAATGTCGAACCGGCTAATAAACCTTGTCAAAAATTCTTGGGGAATGTTTTGAAAGCGGACCGGAAACAAACAATCTCCACCTTTTTGCGTACTGAATCGGGAACGGATTGCCGCATTGTTCAGCCGAAACAGATAATCGGATATTACGTTTAACCGGTTGCTTTCACACGATTTATGCCCGAAAACAGCATCGAAACGAAATCGTAGCGATTGCATGGTATTTACGCGCTCGTTTATTACGTCATAAACAATTTTTACCGAATTAAATTGATTTTGGTGGTAATCAAATAGATTCGGCAAAAACATCTTGATGTCTGAGTAACATATACTGTCGAAAGTCGACAGAATCTTATTCGATACAGAATTATTTATGTCAAACCTGTTGACACCGCTGTGCGGAAACGTTATACTCAGAAAAGTGTCATAACGGTTCAGACATAAATTATTTTGTCGATACAGAAAGTCGTACCTTGATGTAAGTCTTGTGTTGGGCATTGTTTATATTAACTAGAACCAATTTAGCATGGTGTCACCCTCCACGTTTTCACGCGATTGGGTGCCGTCTAAAATCGTTTGTCTGAACCAGATGCCGACGCATTGACCTCCTAAAAGCGATTCGACGATTACCGCTTCGTCCAAGCTCTGGGCAAGTGAAAAGTCGATACTGTCCGGTGCCAACGTGTCATCTGTTGGGTCTTTGTAAATTCCGCCTGCTGGTATGTTTATACCAATGTCGAGGTCCGATGCAGGTTCAATGGTGTCGGAAGAAATCCACGACTGGGCGACTTTACCCCTAAACCCTCGCACCGAAGCACTTTGCGCATTTGCAACCTGCGTACCCCCTATTCGGATTGCCGCACTGCTACTCCAACTGCCAACGAATTTTTTCAAGATAAGTGTTCCCATCCCGTTACCGGTCCAGCTTCCGCTGGAAAGGATAACTTGGTCAACAACCGCTTCGTCAGAACCGGCTGACGTGATGGTGTCGCCC
>JBOFQC010000419.1:0-7414 GCA_051660725.1 Thermoguttaceae bacterium | reverse complement strand
AATCACTTCAGAAAAAGACAACATGAGCGTGGGAGATGTCGCCGATATTGCGCTCGAATCTTCTGAAAATGAGCTTGAGTATCACATTTACGAGTGCGGTTTGAAAGAATTTGAGCAGATTGAGCGGGCAATCAAGCGTTTCAGCGAAGGGAGCTACGGGACGTGTGAAGATTGCGGCCAACAGATTCCAATTGCTCGGCTGAAAGTTCTACCGTTTGCCGGAAAATGCGTTCAATGTCAGCAGATTTCCGACGAGAACCGCGAATTTTCATCCGTTGAATATGCGTAAGCAGAGGTTGGAACCGCTGATCTATGCCAGCGCGGTTAAACAAAACGGATAAATATGTGTTTTGTTGGCTGCGCTTCTATTTTTCAACCGCGTACAAAAACCCTTCGCCGACGATGAAAACGGTGTTTTCAGAAACGGCGGCAGGAGCGAAAATCTGGTCCGGCATTTGGATTTCACTGATTATTTCCGGGACACGACCAGCTCGAAGTACGTAAAACATGCGTCTGTCTGTTCCGACGTAAATCTTGTCGTCCGCAACTAACGGTCTGGCCCAAATGTCACCTTTTAGTGAAAGTTTCCAGATTTCTTGGCCGCTTTCGGTTTCGTAACAATAAAAATTCCCTTTCCGGTCAGCGAAATAAAGCAGACCGTCTTGAATCGCAAGCGGCGAAATTGCGCCCCCTTCAATATTACCGGTACCCCAAAGCAAAGCCGTTTCCGTGCGGTTTATCGGTTCAGCGGTTCCTGTTTTTGCCGGTGTTTCCGCTGTTTTTTCCTGGATGATTTTAGCGTCAATGCAAGCGAGCCAACTTCGTAACGGTTTGGCTCCGTTCCAGCCGTCATGTCCGAAAAGCATGAAAACCCGCCCATTTTCGTAAGCCGGCGGCGGAAGACAGGTGTACGACGCGCTCCCCATTCTCGTCTCGAACGGAGGAACTTTTTCAACCGAACCTTTTTGCGCTCGCGGGTCGCCGTGAAAATACCATTCGGTCTGAAAAATTATCGGTTTTTCGCCGTTTTGCTTCACTTTTTCGAGAAGTGTTGCTTTTTCAAACGCTTTAACGGCATAAAGCACTCCGTTTCCTGCTCCGTAAAACACGTATTTCGTCCCGTCAACATTTGCCAAAGTCGGCGAACACCACTGGCCGTGCGAAATGTCGTTTCCGATTGGAAAATTGTCCCGAGCCAACAGTTTGCCGGTTTCTGCGTCCAAGACAATTAGAGCCGGCGCATCTGGCGTTTCGACAACCTGGTGCGTCTGATTCGGTGCGTTTCCGGTGTTTACGTAAAGCAGGCCGTTATCAAAAATAATGTCGCAATTGTTCGTGTCATGCGGTTTCGATTTCAGCTCACCGAACATGTCGTACCGCCAGATGATGTCGGCATCTTTGTCAGTAAGCGGACCAACTTTTTCGTCTCGAAAGCTGAAAAGTTCGGCTTCGTTTTTGTACGGCCCGGCGTTTCCGTCCGCTTGTCCCTCAAGATCAATGCAAAAAACTTCGCCACGACCAGAAGTTAGAAAGGCCCGGTTTTTTTGGGCATCAATTGTCGGAGTCGAAGAAATGCCGACACAGTACGAATCAAAATACGGAATTCCGTAATCTTTCGGAAGCGGCAGTTGCCAGAGAAATTCGCCGCTTTTTTCGTCGAAACATAACAAAACGCTTCGGCTGCCGGAACGGTTGGAGTCGTAATTGGCACTATTAAGCGTACCGACTAGAACTTTTCCGTTTCCAATTGCCGGGGCGGCGTAAGTCGGATAACCAATTGGTACGGCCCAACGGACATTCTCACTTGTTCCGGTGATATTTCCGGTTCTTGAATCACGTCTGCCAGGCACGACATTATCTGGCAGATTTGCCGCAAGAGAAACCTGAAATGCGGTCAATGAAAAAAAGCAAAAAGAAAAGAGTAACAAACGCGTCATTTTTTGGACTTTCAGAATTATTTGAGATAGATATACTTCATGTCGGTTAGGTAGCCAGTTTCTCCGAAACTGGAGCGACTTTCGGAGAAAGTCGCCTACCTGAAGTCTAAAGTCTGATGTCTGAAGTCTAAAAACTACCAATTCCCAATTGGTGCATTACTTCCTGGCGGCCCCAACGACCAGAGATCATAACTCCTTGGGTTATTTTGTCCCGGACACTCGTACTGATACGGCTGGCCCCAAGGGTCATTTTTCGCCTTTTTTTCAGGTAAATACGGCCATTCACCTTTAGTTACGTCGACATCATCAGGTGGATTAATCAGCGCGTTCAGCCCTTGCGTCGTTGTCGGAAAATGGTCGTGATCCAAGTAATACTGTTGCAACGGGGTGTCAAGTTGGTCAACGTAAATCTTCGCTTCACGCTTTTTGGCATTAGCCATTGCCGTTGTTACTGTAACAACGGTCAAAGAGGCAATAACCATTAAGATTGAAAGCACAATCATAACTTCGACCAAGGTAAACCCGGTTCTGGCAAGGCGAGCGGTTCTATTATTAATATTTCTCATAATATTCAATCTTTTCCCTTAATTGCTAATAATACGGTTTTGGTGTATATTTTATGGTTGGTATTCAACAAATTTCACATAAGTAAAACGTCACAGAATTGAACACCCATTATACAGGAAAGTTTCGCAAAAAAAATATGGGTCAAAAACCTTACAATTGGAAAATACTTTTTTTATATCTGCTTGAAATCGCTGGGATTTTCTCGGTTTTATACGCACACGGAGCTTGGCCGGTTCCAGATGTGAACGAAGCTAATTATTTGGGAAAAGCGATTCATTTCTGGAATCCTGACTGGGTTAAAGGTGACGTTTTTCTCGATTCTCAGGATACGCACAAGTTCTTTTACGTAACCGTTGGCGCACTTTCGCTTGTTTTTTCTCCGTTTTACTTCGCTTGGATTAGCAGAATTCTCGCGTGGGTATTTTTCGCTTGGGCTTGGCGCAGACTCAGTTTTACGTTTATACCGGTTCGTTTCTTCTCTATTTTAACAGCGGCGTGTTTCGTTTACTACCTCGACGCTTTCCAGATGTCCGGCGAATGGGTGATTGGCGGAGTAGAAGGAAAAAGTTTCGCGTTTCCTTTCGTTCTGCTCGGAATAGAGGCGATTTCAAAAGGGCATTGGAACCGTGTCTGGATTTACTTCGGAATCGCGTCCGCTTTTCACGTTTTGGTCGGCGGCTGGTCGGTTATTATTGCGCTCGGCGTCTGGCTCGTTGATTTTGTTTGTGAAATTTTAAAATCTAAAAAAAGCAGCAATTTAACGAAAACACTGAAGCGGGCGTTAATAATGGTTCCGTTTTTGGTGCTTGGCGGAGTTCTTTCGTTACCGGGGCTTAAACCGGCGCTGCAGGTAGACGCTGGCTGCTCTTTGGAAATGGCGAACCGTGCCCACTGGATTACGGTGTTTGACAGGTTGCCGCACCATTTGGTTCCGTATCCGTTCAATCTTGATCCGCCCGGTTTTCCCTGGACCTACCAATTACGGTTTGCCGCTTTGTCAATTCTTTGGTTCGTTTTGAGTTTCGTGGTTTTAAGAACAGTTTTTCGTGTTAAAACAGAATGCAGTACGGAAGTAAATAATGAAGTAAAAACAGAAATAAATACGCAAGTCAGCACGCAAGCAAAACCGGAAAACGCAATGTTTTTACGCATGTCCGGTTACGTTGCCGGTTCGCTTGTACTTTCAGTGATCGGTTATGCAATTGCTATTATTTTCCGCAACGACCAGCAAGCGGCAGCGAATCTGCTCCGCTTTTATTGGTTTCGGATGTCTGACTTCGCGGTTCCGCTCGGCTTCGCAATTGTATCCGGTATTCTGTTCAATTGGGCAGCGGCAAAATGGTTGGAAGTTAAACACCGCAGAGAAGAAATACAGGCCGTTTTGATAACGTTTATTGGGGGAGTTGCAGCTTTTCTACTTTACGAGTTTCTGATTTTCGGACTGCTGTTTTTCACGTTTTGGCCCCCCGCTGACCCCGGCGTCGCTTGGGCTCTTACGCTGACAACTGCGGTTCTGCTGCTATTTGTATGCGAGGTTTATTTTCGTCGCCGGAACATGCTTGGCGTTGCTTCCTCATATTTCGCTAACATCTGGTTGCTAATTTTATTTTGCGTTGTAATATGGGGGCCAAGTCGGTACATTTTGGAATGTGCGGAAC
This sequence comes from Thermoguttaceae bacterium, assembly GCA_051660725.1. Lineage (GTDB taxonomy): Bacteria > Planctomycetota > Planctomycetia > Pirellulales > Thermoguttaceae > JAVBSX01. The sequence continues at coordinate 3,252 of JBOFQC010000419.1, read as the reverse complement.
AGCGTACCCGGTTTTCGTATTCGCGGAGCGATTCGTTAAATTACAGAATCGCCAGAGGTTGGGACAATATGTGCAAGTGGATAAACGACCCGAAAAACGGAATACCACATGATGCAAAGTTCCTGACTCCGAAAGAATCGATCACGTTCAAGTGGAACACACAACGTCCGGAGGTTGCGATTAGAAAAGAGATGCCGCAAGATTCCGCAAGCATTATTAAATGGTTCGAAGCCATTGAAGAACTATTTTATTACACACCAAAAAATGGGCCGGTGATACGTGACGCTTCGCTGCAGCAACTAATGAAAAGGTTCCCGATTAAACAGCTGAAAAAAATACGCGACAAATACGGATTCGAGTTCATTGTCTGCGGAAAATATCCGGCACTGGAACTCCCGGTAATATACGATAACAACGTATTCGTTATCTACGATGTAAGAGACGAAGCACTTGACGTTTATCAAAACGCGAACAAATGAAAAAATACAAAGAACACGGAATATCATTTTCTTACCCTGAAAATTGGGAACTTGAAGAAAACGAATTTGAAGAAGATGGGGCAGAAGAAGGAGAAGACACACAAGGGTCTGTGACACTCACAACTCCTGGCGGTGAGTTTTGGGTGCTAATGGTAAAACCGGCTGGTTACGACCCGTATAAATTAGCCAAGGAAGCGATTGATACAATGTCTCAAGAGTATCGTGACATTGAAATTCATCCGGTAAACCGCGAACTGGAGGGGGTGACTCTGAACGGGTACGAGATGAACTTTTACTTTCTCGACCTGACGCATACCGCGATGATACTGGCTTTTGAGTGGAACGATAAAACGTATGCGATATTTTGGCAAACCGGCGATCTGCTCGTTATCCGCCCGGACGAACCCGAGTTCTCGGTTGACGAGGTTTTCGAAGCGGTCACGATTTCGCTTTTGCGAGGATTCAAAACCTCATCCAAACCAGGCACGAGCCGGAAGTGAGGCACAGCGGAACTTCCGGGTTATTTATTTTGTAGGATGACTGAAGTAAACGCAGAAAATTCACTGCACCCGGTTGACACGGCTGCACATTAAGATATACTTTCGCTTCCGAATTAGGATAATCTGTATTATTATACTGCGCAGATTCTTGAGCGGTTTGTAGCTTGCACTCGCAGTTTTTAGCTTATACTCCAAGCAAAGAGAGAAATGCCGACAATTAATCAATTGGTTCGCAAGAACCGCAAACAACAGGTTTACAACAGTAAATCACCGGTTCTGGACAAGTGCTCACAAAAACGTGGCGTATGTCTTTTGGTTCGTACAATGCCGCCGAAAAAACCGAACTCTGCACTTCGGAAAATCACTCGTGTGCGTCTTTCGAACGGTAAAGAAGTCACCGTTTACATTCCTGGTGAAGGTCACTCCTTACAGGAACACTCGATTGTTCTCGTTCGCGGTGGTCGTGTTCGTGACCTTCCAGGTGTTAGATATCAGGTTGTTCGCGGTACACTTGACTCGACTGGTGTTGACGGACGTCGTCAAGCACGCAGTCGTTACGGAGCCAAGAAAGTTCAAAAAGCTGCTCCGAAGAAAAAATAAGACTGAATGCAGGCAATTTGAGACGCGGCCTTGAAGGTCGGTTTATTTTGCCGCTTCGACTTTCTGCGCGCTGCCGCTTATTGCCGTTGTGTGTGGAAATTTCAGCATAAAATAAAAAAGTATAAACAGAATTATCTATTAAAAATCCAAATCCATAATTTCCATGGGCCGTATTACATCAAGTAAAAAACAACTTAAGGGTGACCCGGTTTATCGCTCGCTAATCGCAAGCAAATTCATCAACTGTCTAATGTGGGACGGTAAAAAAACAGCTGCGCAACGGGTCTTTTATGATGCACTTGAAATTCTCAAGGAAAAAGTTGCCGACAAGTCGCCGATTGATGTTTTTCATCAGGCACTTGATAACGTGAAGCCGAACATAGAGGTCAGGTCAAAACGCGTTGGTGGTGCTTCGTATCAGGTTCCTATGCAAGTGCAGAAAAACCGTCAGCAATCACTCGCAATTCGTTGGATTCTCTTGGCTGTCCGTGATAAAAAAGGTCAGCCGACCCACCAGAAACTGGCTTCTGAAATCCTCGACGCATACAACAAACAGGGTACAGCAATTACCAAACGTGAAAACGTTCACCGTATGGCTGAAGCGAACAAAGCGTTTGCACACTTCGCTTGGTAGTTTTTGGGTACGTTTTTGCGTATTTGTAGCTTTAGATATGTACTCCGGAGTTTTCTTATAAATCAACTTCGGAGTCAATTGTAAGATATTGCGTTTATTGCATAATAATGCCGCCGCCGAATAGGCGGCTTTTTTTATAGAATGCGGCAACTTGACCCGGTGCCACGCCGTGCTTGGGTGATGAAAACTCGACTTCCGCAGTCCCGTCTTGCTTGAAAATAACCGTAGCCGGTGTCGGCTCGTTGCGGTACCTTATCTTTACGTCGAATTCGCACGGTTCGTCAGCTGGCACATCAGCGAGCCAATTTATTTCGTTTACTTTAATTCTGCTAACTGCAAGTTCTTCGTAGTCGCCGAGCACGACGTTTTTGGATTCGGCATCAATTTTAACGACGAAAATCCGTTTGCCGAACCCGACTTTCATACCTTTCCGCTGGCCAATGGTGAAATTTTCGTAGCCGTCATGTTGGCCGAGAATTTTTCCGTCAGTTGAAACAAACACGCCTTTGGTGTCAATGTCGGGATGTCGCTTCCGTAAAAATTCGACATGTTTATGTGGCTCAATGAAACAGATTTCCTGTGAATCCTTTTTCTCGGCAACGTGTAATCCAAGATCAGCGGCACGCTCTCTGACCTGCGATTTCAAGAGTCCGCCGAGTGGAAATTGAATCTGCGCAAGCCGATTCCGCTCAATTCCGTAAAGCAAGTAAGACTGGTCCTTGCTAGAATCGGCAGCACGGAACAGCCCAAACGTCCCGTCCGGCTGCTGGATCATTTGTGCATAATGTCCCGTTGCAAACCCAGTCGCTCCGATTTCCTGTGCGAAGTCGAACAACAAGCCGAACTTGATTTTCCTGTTACAATGAGCGCACGGATTTGGTGTGCGTGCGGAAAGGTAATCGGTTTCGAATCGGTTTACAATTTCCTTAAACTGCTCGTCGATATCGAGTTTGTAAAGTTTGATACCGAACCTTTCGGCTGCTTTTTCGGCGTCTGATTCGTCTGCCGGATGTACTTGTAACCCATGCCGCATGTATAC
>JBOFQC010000418.1:0-2443 GCA_051660725.1 Thermoguttaceae bacterium | reverse complement strand
ATTCGATTACCGCTTATTTTCTCGCACATTTCTAGCACTTGCCGGAATTTCATTGCAATACTGTCAAGCGCGCACCGGAGAATCGCCCCTTCGTGCGCCGGTACTGTTTGCCCAGTGTTTTGACAAAATTGCTGAATCGCTTTCGGCATATCTGTCGGACCTAAAAATTCCCTTGCGTCCGGGTTAATAAATGACACCAGCGGCTGAGCCGAGGCACACATCCAGTTCAAATCTTCCCAGTCCCACGGATTACCGGACGTGTTCTTCTTACCCTGCTGCACCCAAACACGTCGGCATTCCTGAATAAGCCAGAGTCCGCAAATGTTTTTCAGTATTCTCGTCGTACCGCCAACGCCCCCTTCATTTGTGAAGTTGAAGCCGGAAACAATGTCGTTCACAACTGGTGTCGGCGACTCAATTCCCATCAACGCCCAAGTACCAAGACTGATGTAACACCAATCGGTTTTACCGGTAGCACTCGCTGTTGGCACCGACATTACAGCACTTGCAGTGTCGTGCGAACCAGGCAACACAACTTTCAAATTGCTCAAACCGATTTCACGAGCAACACTTTCACGCAATGTGCCAAGCGTCGTACCCGGCTCAGAAATTTTACCGAGCAACCCAGTCGGCAATCCAAACGATTCGAGCAACGGAAACGCCCAGCTTCTCTTAACCGGATCATAAAACTGCGTCGTCGTTGCATTGGTAAACTCGTTACTTTTTTCACCCGACAAAAGCCAGTGAAACAGGTCCGGCATCATCAGAAACGATTCCGCAACGTCAAGAAACGGCGAATTGCTCTGCTTCATTGCCAAGAACTGGAACAGCGTATTAAACTGCATGAATTGCAACCCCGACTGCTGGAAAATGTTTTCCCGCGGCACGATTTGAAACGCTTTTTCCATCATTCCGTCGGTTCTTCCGTCACGGTAAGCGTATGGGTTCCCGAGAATAACATCGCCGCGTCCCAGTAATGCGTAATCAACCCCCCAGGTGTCAACGCCAACACTGGTAATATCGGAATGCCCAACTGCGCCACGAGCTTTTGCTGCCGTTATGCCGGCTTTTACGTGACTCCAAAGACCAGGTAAGTTCCAGTACAAACTTCCTGCCAAATCAGTCGGACCATTCTCGAACCGGTACACTTCTTCAAGCGTGAGACGCGAACCGTCAAAATGTCCGAGTATGTGCCGTCCGCTAGAGGCTCCAATATCAACTGCTAAGTAAGTTTTTTGGGACATATCTTTTGAGGCGTTAGGCTTTGGGCATTAGGCTTTAGGCGTGTTTTTGAAAAGTTTCAAACGCATTTTTTATGCGTAAACATAATTACTTTGTCGTTACCGGAAGCAAAACCCGAAGAATAGTTTTTTGGTTCGGCTTTGGATACTCTGTATTTGGTTCTCCACTCGGTCTTACACGAAACATATTACCGACTTCAGTGCCAATTATCTTACTTGTGTCGAGTTCGCCAATCAAGATAGCGCGATTTAATTGTAGATTTTCGCTCCAATCGAGATTGTTCGTAAACGTATTGCTCAATCCAATTGCTTCGTAACCGCCAAGCGCATTATAAAGCGTTATGGTACGCAAAATCGGCCACTCATCCCCAGCCCTAACACTGTAAGACATCAGTTCCCGACCCAAAAGCATCTGCTTTGACTCGTCGAATCCCATTGGTGTCGAGTTCAAAAGCAACCGAAGCTCTCTTCGTACCGTGTGGGCGTTCAATTCAACGGTTTCGCCCGGTTCCAGCCGATCACACGGTTTTAGGGCCCAGTTCCGGTACAAAACGAACGGATTTTCAATTGCAACTGGGAACTCGTTCGTCAGCTTTCCTGTAGGTATTCCTTCAGAAATTTTAAATTGCGTATCTTTGAAATACATAGAAAAAGCGGACTCTTTACCTTTGGAATCTGTTAATTCGTTATTATGCGAGTCATCTGCGTCATCTACATCGGGTGTATCATTTGTTTCTGGGCCATTTTTATCATTACCGGCAAAATAAACAGTTTGACCGTAAAATGATTTCGTAGAACGTGTTCCAATTGGCACGCCAGATAAAGTATTGGGTATCTGCGACATGTGGTAATACGAATCATCCCAAAGCGAAAGTGGGATTGTTTTAGGCTCCATTCCCCCTAAACCGCTGCCAGCAAGTCCGAGCCAGTCAAAATCGGTTTGGACATTACTCGAATAATCCGAACTCTCCTGTGTTGATTTCCCCCATGATCCCAAATTATTGCTTAAAGATATGTCATACCTTTGGTCTTTCGGACTGAAAACGCCAGCCCAGGTTGTCACTCGACCAATTCCTTCTGCCGGTGCAATGTCGATTAAATCAACAGCGTTAACTGCGAGCGGATGTTCCCGGTTGGTTTTTCCCAGAAATAAAGTGAGCCAACAGAAAAGTCCTATCCAAACAGGAAACGTGACCCAGGTT
>JBOFQC010000417.1:0-3094 GCA_051660725.1 Thermoguttaceae bacterium | reverse complement strand
TTTCTTCGAGTGATTTGATTTTTTTCTCGAGTGCCCCTTCATGTCCGGCCTCGTCTGGTGCTTCAACGTGAACGCAAACAATGTCGTATTTTTCCAATGCTTCGGCAGCGTACTTTCCTTTTGCTGCGTAATCGGTATCAACGTACCCGGTTATGCCCGGCACGTCGATTATATCCCAACCGATAAGTTTCGCAATTCCACGCAAAAGATCAACGGCGGTAATCATTGCGCCTTTAATTTTCTTCCCGTCAACGTTTTCTTTGAAGCGTTCAGCAAAAGTCGGCATATTTGGTTTGCGACCTTGCCCCCAGAGCCAGATTTGCGTGACCGGCAGTTTTCCGGCTGCGATTCGGGCTTCGTTTACGGGGTGGTTTCGCAGAATCTCCCGACTTGCGCTCATGAGCGAAAGAAGTAAATCGCTCCCTCGTCCGTTTGGCAGTCCGTTAATAATCGATTGGTCGGTGTAATCGTGCGGTGCAAAAGTTGTCGTTTCCTTTGAGAAAGCGGCTTCTTCTCCTTGCATGTCGGAGAAAACCATTAGATTACGGTAACTCACGCTTGTGTAAAACTTTATTTGGTTTCGGCTTTTCGGTGCCAGCTCTTGTTGGAGCGTTTTCAGTATTTCGGCAGCCTCTGGCGTTGTGATATGTCCGGCTGTGAAAGACCGCATGATTCCGTTTGCAATCGTAACCAAATTACACCGAAACGCCCAGTCGTCGGGAGCCAATTCAATGCCTTGAGCCGCTGCTTCGAGTGGGGCCCGTCCCGTGAATACTTCGAGAGGGTCGTAACCGAGTAACCCAAGCGTCGCGACATCAGAACCCGGTGAAAGCGAGTCCGGCACATTTTTTGATTCGCCTATTAATCCAATTTGAGCAAGTGCGTCGAGGTTCGGCATTTTTGCCACTTGCATTGGCGTTTTGCCGCCAAGAGATTCAATTGGCCAATCTGCGCACCCATCAGGAATTATCACGGCATACTTTATTGACATTATGTTTTTACGCTCAACTGTATACGGGTTAAACCAAGTTTACGACACAAATCATATATATTTACAACATCGCCGAAAGGAACAGCACCAATCGGGTCGATAATAACCGGCAAATCGTGTTTTATCTGCGAAATATCTGTTAGGACGGATTCCACTTCGACAACTGAAACGCAGTCTCTGCCTTGCACCCTCCAGTTTAGCAAAGTCGGTGCCGTTGACTGTGTTGGTGAGGCTTCCGAGGCAATTATCTGAATCCAAACCGGTTTGAAATCTTCGTCCTCCGGCGATTTAATCGACGTATCTTCAATTGAACCGGGAAGCGAAAGATTTGTCGGTAAACTTTCTTCTACCGTGTTAAAATTTGCCGTGCAAACGAAAAAAATCAATAACAGAAATATGACGTCAATCATTGATGTCATATTTAACGAAATTGTTTTTTTAGGCGGCATTGTAACACTTCAAAAAGGCTGCGGGTTTGCTCGACATTGAACAGCGAGCCATCAACGTAAGTTGGCGGGTAAGGCGACTTTCTCCGAAAGTTGTTCTGAGGTCTGAGAAACTGTGTTGCCTATACAATATACAACGGTTCAAAAACATTATGCCACAAATTGACTAATAAACAATTGGTTATTCAAAATTTTCCCGTTTCTCTTCAGGCAGGCTAAACTGGAGCGTCTTGCGTCGAAAAGTTACCTATCTTACCAGCCAACTTACGTTGGCGGCTCGCTGCTAAAGTCTTAAGCCCAATGTCAGAAGTCGCGCCCGGACGTCTGCTTTTATATCAGCATCACAGCCGCGAGGATGTTTAAAATGGTAACAAGCGGGGCAAAGAACCGCTCTGGAATAAGAAGGTAAATGCGACGACCTACAAACGAACCGACCAAAACGCCGGGCACCAAGCAGAGGTCGAAAAGCAATGATTGACCGGAAACCAGCCCAAGCGATGTAACAATCGGCAGCTTCGTAACATTAACGAGAAAGAAGAAAACCGTTATTGTTCCCATCATTTTTTCTTTTGACAACCCAAGCGAAGTGATGTAAACAATCATCACCGGTCCGGCAGCGTTTGCAATCACAGTGGAAGCCCCGCCGAGCGAACCCATCACCCAAGCAAACCAAACGGCGTGCGGGAAATCATTCCATCCGAGCCGGGTTCGTAATAGCTCAAGCGCTGTCATAACCAGAACGAAGACACCAAGAGTTACGCCGAAAACCCGGTCATCAACCATATTAAGCACAACGGCACCAATTGCGAAACCAACCAGAACCGGTAAAGCGAGCAGCCGAATCTTGGTCCAATCGCAGCTGCGGTAATAGTAAGGAAGTGCCAGAAAATCGGCAACAATAAGAAGCGGCACCACTGCGCCGGCTGACAATTTCGCTTGACTTCCGAAAGCCATTGCCATAATAACAACGCCCAACATGCCGCAGCCGGGCACGCCGGACTTGGAAATTCCGGTGCAAAACGCTGCCACAAGTCCAATTGTAATCGCCGTTACTGTAATCTCCATGCGTTTCGGTTTCGGATGAATAAGTTTATTGGTCTGAAAAACACAAAAGCTGGTTTTCTCAAGACAACTGGTAAGTTCGACAAAACGAATTGTTAGCAAGTCCTAACAGAATCCTAACCGAACTTTGACTCTGCAATAACATAATGCAAATTTTCTTGTTTACAATCAGGCCATAAGAATAAAAGATTTACTGGATTTACTACTTGAGATTTACCATTTCACATAAATATTGAGGAACAAAATGAAAAGCACAAGTTATTCTAGCTGTCTGATTTTACTTTTGGGTTTGGCAACTTTACTGGTATCAGGTTGCTCATCAGGAAACGAAAACGGTGCCGGAGACGGAGCAAAAATCGTGATTAATGGTGCCGGGGCAACTTTCCCGGCCCCGGTTTACTCCGCTTGGGCATACAGCTATTCCGAAGCCAGCAAAAATCGAGTCCTCATTAATTATCAAGGAGTAGGGTCCGGAGCAGGAATTAACAGACTCAAAGAAGGAACAATTGATTTTGCCGGTACCGACAATCCGCTTAGCATGGAGGAACTAGAAAAAGACGGAATAAAGCAATTCCCAATGCTTGCAGGTGGTGTC
>JBOFQC010000416.1:0-3689 GCA_051660725.1 Thermoguttaceae bacterium | reverse complement strand
AAATCGTGTGTAATTTCTTTTGCAAATTGGTTTTGTCGCTGCCACGGCGCAAGCGTCCGCTCAATGTAAACCAGAACCGGCTGATAATAAGTTTCGCACAACAATTTCAACGCAGTCTTCCGATCCGGCGAATCAGCCTTTGCCGCCAGAACAACCGACCAGCGTGTGGTGTGGAAGTTATTACATGTCATTTATTTTGGGCGGGCAGGCTCATGATTTTCGCTGTAATCCTTTGCACGTTCTAAAAAGTCGTCCAGAGATACTCCTTGAAATAAACCTTGACGCCACTGTGTATAGTCAAAAGGATCACGTTTAATGAGCGTAACAAATCGCTCCGCTTCAACAATCCCAAGATGTTGAGCAAGGATTCTCATGCCATCAGAACGCAAAACAACATCAGTCTTCATAATACTCCTCGGCAAGAAAGGCAATTGGGGATACAATATTAATTTTCGGTATTTTTTTATTGAGGATTCTTTTATCCGTTGTTATGAAATAATCAGCTTTGGCATTAATCGCAAAGCAATATGTGCTGCATCCACTTGTTTCAATCCTGAATTCATTAAAATCTTCGCATTATCTGCCACTTGTTCTAAGAATGTACAATGTAATACAGACAGATTTCGCCAAACTTGAATTCGTTCTCTTTTTTCAGGATATGGATTAACACTATTTTCATAGTCCAATACAAATGACCATATTAGTTCCAGTTTTTTATCTCGAACCAGCTCTTGTATATAGAGTTTGGCATCAGACTCCAGGCGGATACAAATGCTACTTTGATCATCAAAAGGGCGGTTATAACAACAATTATCTAAATATATTCGTATCATAATAATCCGATTATATCTTGTATTACACAAAACTACCAGTCATCCTCAACAACCAACTGAATTATACCCGGGGGTTACGCTACGCTACACCGGGCGGCTCATTTTGTCGGGTGATTCGGCGCTTTGCGAATCAATGAAGTACCAAATGTATCCCATTTTTAATACTTTGTAAACGAGTACGAAACCGAGGATTGATCCAATCAAAAATGTACTTGATACAAGTATGTGTTGAACCAGCATTGTTGTTGAGTCGGGTTTACCCCAAACTGTAACCGTAAACGGTACGCAAATACATAGCGGAGGAATTGTCCAAATCAATGGCGTCGGCAACAAAGCGACAATCATGGCTGGCACCAAACCTGGCTTTTCTGATGTTTTACGTATTCTGATCAAATGAATCCAGCTTGAAATTATTGCAACAACTATAAGTATTCCACCTGTGCCAAATGACATGATTACTGCTATACCATAACCAGTATCACACGCATGGCATTGCCATTCCAGTTGCTTTAGAGCATTTTCTTTATTGGGTATTATTTGCGTCAGTGCGTTTTTACAATTTGAGAGATTGCTTTCGATACTCCAACGTATATTTTGATCCTTGTTATATTCCAACCGCTTGGATTCCTGGATGATTCTTTCTTCCAACATTGCGATTTCCTTGTCGAATCGTTCGCTTGTCGCGTTTATATCATCACTCAAAGCACGTAAAAATGCGAAATGCGCGTCAATTAAAGTGCAACCAGCAGCAATTAAAAATGCACCGCAAATCAACATTATTAAACTCCGCCAAGCAAGTCGGGCTGGTGACGGCGGTTTGGGAAATAACCAATTGTACGTTACCCGGACAACCGCAAGTATTATTACGAACGCAATCACGGTTCCAACTGCCCCACCACAAAATTGCGCAATTGAATGAAAATTTGTCCCTAAAAATGGTTCTGTAAAAACAGTGAGTAAAGTAATCCACAGAGTAAACCAAAGCAGAAAACTTGGACACACAAACGCGATTATCATTCCCAATAACCAACCTCGTGTGTCTCCCGTTTTGTGGATATATCTCAAGTGATGCCACCCCAACCATGTTGCGGTTAGAAATACCGCTAAACTTCCGATGAGGAAAATGATTACGTATCTTGCTCCTGACTGTGACATCTCTTTTGCACACAACAAATAAATAAAAACCGAAAAAAGAATTAACCCAATGGCGATCAGGCCACATCCCCAGACGGAATTATAATTGTAGGGTTTTGAAGTGGTGCCGTTTGGCGGTACTCCGATTCCCTGTCCAGAATTCGCAAATGCAACATCCCCGGCTCTTTTTGTTTCGCTCTTTTTGCATGCTGCCCAGCGGTAAGTTGTGACAACAAGGAAAACAGTCGCTCCCAAGCCGATCAGGTTACCACTCGTCCACGTAACCGCGCCGGGATATGGCACCACAAAAAGTATCAACGAGCCACCCCAAACAATCGAGACAATGAACACTGCAACAGGCACAAAAGCGAGCCAAAAACCAATTTTTTCCTTACCTCGGCTTATACGAAGCAAATGAAACCATGAAATAATTGGGCCTAATACCATGCCAACACAACCGAGTATGATTAACACTTCAACAGTTATTATCATTGGTGATTTATTCATTTCTTTTTCAAATTGATTTCGTAAAGAAATTTGCTGTGGTGTTTCCTCGCGGTGTATTGCTTCCATTTCAGAATTCATGATTTCATGTTGTTGCCGCTGCTCGGTATCACAATTTCTGAGAAATTCAGCCCTTTCAGATTCAGGTAAGTTATCGGCTTGACTAAATTTATCTTCTAACTCTTTTTGTTTCTGATTGTGATTATTGTTGGCTTGTAGCATCAAATGTTCCTTTAATGAGGCTCGCTGATTTACTAAATAACCAATACGAGGTCTCACAATTCCCTCTTGGACCATAGCAGAAGCACAAAGAAACAAGACACCGAGAATTAGTGTGAGCAATCCCAAATTGGCTAGAGTCTTACTCGGTTTTTTGCCATTGCAAGAACTTTTTACGCCTCGTTTTGTGGCGTTATCGACTGATCTCGTCTTCTTCGCCGACTTTTTGCCTGTTACCATGAAGACAATCAACGCAAGAACGCCAACTGCGATTGCTGCTTCTGCTGGCCCAAGTTTAGTCTGAATCAAAGCTGCAACAATAATGACAAAATATACGACAAGAAAATATCGAATAATATTCAAAATAATATCCGTTCCACTTCTTCCTTGAGTTTCTGGAACTTCAGGCATTTCCACTTTGGGCGATTCCGGTTCCGGCTGCAGTTGGGACGAAGTAGCCGTTTCGACCTCGGATTTCAGTTCGGCAGCCGACTGTTGGCGTCTTTCCCGCTCTTTTTCAAGTGCTTTAAAAACGACGTCGTCTATCTTCGAGTTGACCGGGCTTTTATCGCTGGGCGGCGCAAATCTGCCAAGCGGAAGTTCGCCCGTCAAGAGTTCGTAAAAAACCACTCCAAGCGAATAAATGTCGGTGCGGTGATCCACTTTGTTCGGCTGCTCCAACTGCTCCGGTGACATATAAAACGGGGTGCCAAGCGTCGAGCCGGTTTGCGTTAACGAACTGTAATCCGACGGAACGCTTAATCTGCCGAGTCCGAAGTCGGCGATTTTCACCCGCCCTTTCTTGTCGAGCAGAATATTTTCCGGCTTGATGTCACGGTGTAAAACCCCTTCTTCATGCGCATATTGCAACGCTTCGCAAATTTGTGGCACCACCACCAGAGCCTGTTCGGGACTGAATTTCTGCGTCCGCATCGCTTGGCGGAGATTCACGCCGTCAACGTATTCCATGACGATGTAAAACAAGCCGTCTTTTTGGCC
>JBOFQC010000415.1:0-6641 GCA_051660725.1 Thermoguttaceae bacterium | reverse complement strand
AACCAACACTTGTCGGAACCGCGATTATTGGACAGGAGACGTAACCGCCGACGACACTTGGAAGTGCGCCTTCCATACCGGCGACAACTATAATTGCAGCGGCACCTTCAAGTTGCGGCAAAACAGCACGCAGCCGATGTGGGCCGGCGACACCGACATCTTGTATCAGTTCGACTTCTGCACCGGTCCAAAGTGCGGTTTCACTCGCTTCTTCGGCAACCGGCAGGTCGCTTGTTCCGGCTGTTATTATGACGATTTTCCCGTGAATTATCTTTTTCTTTGTGGATTTGGACGTTTTGGTGTCATTTGTCGCGAACATTTTCAGTGTTCTCGCAATTGGATTATACACAGCTTCCGGAAACTCCGGCAGAATTTCGTCCGCTTTTTCCTGACTCAGACGGGTTGCGAACATATCCAATTTCATTTTACGATGCGTGGCACAGATTTGTCGAAGCGATTCAACGGTTTTGCTTTCCGCATACACGACTTCAGGAAACCCGCAACGGCGTTGCCGGTCAAGATCGAGTTTGGTGTCACCGGTGTCAGCGACGTCACTTGAGATACTTCTCGCAACTTCTTCGGCAGATAAACCGCCCGATTTAAATTCGGTTAGCAGAGTTAAGATTTGTTCGTGGTGCATGGCGGGGGAAGACGTTAGACGTTAGACGTTAGATTTTAGTGTTGAATAAGTTTCATTTATAATAATTACTGACGGTTTATAAGTTTTTTCTTTAGCCCTTTAATCAACTTGCCAATTTCTTCACACTGCGCAATAATGCCAGTCATATCAATTTCAGAAATGTATCCAAGTCTGTTAGCAACCAGGGTTTGTGTTTCAAGTTCATTTAGCGACCCATTTGCAATGGCCAAAAACCGAATAAAATCCCCATCTGATTCACGTCCTTGTCCTTAGGCAATATTTGAAGGAACAGAAATTGCGGATCGCCTGATTTGAGAAACTAAACCGTATATTTCTGTTTGCGGAAATTTCTTACTAACGGAATAAACCGATACAACCAGCTCCATACTTTTCTGCCACGCTATCAGATTCTTATATCCAGGCATATTATTTGGTCCCGAAGGTATCCACCAACTTACATTGGTGGCTCACTGTATTTTCATCTTACATCTAACGCCTAACGTCTAATATCTAACGTCTATCCTCCTACAGCGTCACCATACCAACGGAGTCGATTTTGGTGTCACGGGTTATTTCGTTGTAACTCAATACAATCAGGTGCGGAATCGCAGATGATGTCATTTGCTTAAGGGCGGCCCGAATCTGTGGGTTCACAAGCACCACCGGCGGATGATTGATGCGTGTAAGTTTTTCAACCTCCTGCGAAATACGTGTGCATAAGTGGTCAATCGCCTGCGGTGAGAATCGGATAAACATACCCTGCTCACTATGTTCGAATCCGCCACGAATCTGGTCCTCAAGTGATGGGTCGAACATCACGACATGCAAAACGTCCTCAGAATCGCGGTAGCGTGTGCAAATCGTTCTGGCAAGTCTGGCTCTCACATATTCGGTCAGAAGTACCGGGTCACGGGTCCTGGCTCCGTAATCGCCGAGCGTTTCGAGAATTGTGCCGAGCTGACGAATCGGAACCTGTTCGCGAAGAAGCATCTGTAATATCTGCTGAACCTGACTTAACTTCATCACGCTTGGAATAAGTTCATCTACAACCGCCGGCGTTGACTGTTTCAACTCGTCAATCAAGTGCTGCGTCGCATCGCGGGTTAAAAGTTCGTCCGCATGTTTACGAACGGTTTCCGTTAAATGGGTAGCAATAACCGCTCCCGGCTCGACTACTGTGTAACCGTACATCTCCGCCTGGTCGCGCGTTGCCGAGTCAATCCAAAGCGCAGGGGTGCCAAAAGCTGGGTCCGTTGTCTGTATACCTTTAATTTCACCGAGCGCTTCGCCAGAATCCATTGCTAAAAACATGTCCGGGTACACCATACCAATAGCAACCGGCATCCCGGCAATTTTCATACGGTACTGGAGCTGGTCGAGCTGGAAACTGTCTCGAATCCTTACTCTCGGAAGTATGATTCCAATGTCAGATGCGACGTTTTGCCGTATTCGATGTATACGATCAAGTAAATCTCCGCCGCGTCCCGGATCGGCCAAAGCGATCAAGCCGACTCCAATTTCCAACTCCATTGGGTCGATAACGAGGTAGTCTTCGATTCGGTCGTCCGATTTCTTATCCTTGTCGGCCTCGGCCTCTTCTTTCTTAGTTTCCTCCGTGACTTGTGTCTTCTTTGCTTTTTTATGAAGTACGTAAGCGAGCCCCAATCCGCCAATTGCAAGCGTATATAATGGAATTGAAGGTAAATTTGTGAATGTCAGAATTCCAAGAAACGCACTTGCCAACACCAAAACAATCGGTCTGGTAGCCAACTGGTTGAAAAACAATTGCGGTAAGTTTGAACTTTGGCTGCTTCGTGTAACCAAAAGACCGGTTGCTAACGAAATTAAAAATGCCGGAACCTGACTCACCAAACCGTCACCAATTGTTAATTTGGTGAACAAATAAAGAGCGTCCTTGAGCCCCATTCCATTCTCGATCATGCCGATAAACAATCCGCCGAGAATGTTTATAATCGTGATAACAATACCGGCAATTGCGTCACCGCGCACAAACTTACTAGCACCATCCATTGCTCCGAAGAAGTCGGCTGACTCGGTGATTTCTTCACGGCGGCGTTTGGCTTCCCGTTCGTCAATAATCCCGGCGTTTAGGTCCGCGTCAATTGCCATTTGCCGACCAGGCATAGCGTCCAATGTGAAACGCGCAGCCACTTCACTTACACGTGTAGCACCTTTCGTGATGACCACGAACTGAATTACGACAATAATAGTAAAGATAATTAGCCCGACAACAATGCTGTCACCGGAGACGAATTCGCTAAAACTTTTTACAACACCACCTGCGGCATTCATCCCTAAACTGCCGGCACCGGTAAGAATTAATCTCGTTGTGGCAATGTTTAGCACCAACCTAAACAATGTCGTAGCAAGCAAAATAGTCGGAAAAATACTGAAATCGAGCGGTTTCGTCACGAAAACCGTTGTTAGTAGAATTACGACTCCAATTGTAATGTTTGCTGAAAGAAGCGCATCCATTATCCACGGCTTCAAAGGAACCAGAATCACAATGATACTGGCCGCTATGCCGAGCGGGAACAGCAGTTCTTGAATCCTGCCGTTTTTGATAAAGTTTGTAATAATGGACGAAAAATTGGACATAAAGCGGAAAATACTTAATTTTCAACTTTATGTCCAGAGGAAAACTAGATAATCAGTGCAAAATTAGAGCATGCCGTTTTCAAGATACCAATGCGTGGTTTGATTGATCCGCTCCTGTAAATTTTTGGCAGTAGCAAATCCGAGCTGCTTTCTCGCTTTTTCAGCGCAGCAGACCCACGGGCCGCAAAGCGCTTCTTTCGCTTTATTAAGATCAAGAGGCCCACTTTTACCGAAAATTTTCTTGGTCATCTCATTGAAAAATCCGGCAATTAAAACAAATAATGGCGGGCAGTGCATCACGAAAGTGCGTTCCTGCTCAAGTGATTTTCCAATTTCAAGTCCGAACTCGGCAAATGTTATGTCGTTTTCGGCAGCTACAAAATAAATTCCTTCCCCCGTATCTTCGCTACGTGAGGTCACGTTTTCGCCACTTTCGTTTACCCGTACCAGAAGCTCAACCAAATCGGCAGCGTGAATATACGAGTACGGTTTGTTAAACCAGCCCGGCACAACATGAATGTGCATTTTTTGCACGATTTTAAAAAGTTCCAAGCACGCGACATCTGCCTCACCAAATACAATTGGAGGTCTTACAATTGAACAAGGAACTTTTTGAGACATCTCGAAAGCAACTTTTTCGGCTGCCAACTTGCTTTTTCCGTAAGGACTGACTGGAAGCGGTTTGTCATTTTCGTGCTTAACGAAGTGTTTATTTTGCATTGAGCAAACATTATTTTTCTGCGCGGGTCCCGCTGCGGCAAGTGAAGAAACGCAAATAATCTTCGGAGGATTACTCATTTGCGACGCTACTTCAAGCAGATTACATGTACCTTGCGTGTTCACGTCAAAAAACTGCCCTTTGTACGATTCTTTCGTAACCCCGGCGAGGTGATACACGGTCGTGACACCACGAAGCGCAGAGGTTAGGCTTTCCTTATCACATACGTCCCCGACAACAAACTCAACGGAGTACTTCTCAATCAGATTCCTGTTCGATTTTGCCCTTGTAAGACAGCGCACCTCCACGCCCAGGCTCCGTAAAAGCTTGACCAGATGAAAACCAATAAATCCACTCGCTCCAGTTATTAAAACCTTGTTCATTTCGTCACCTTATTGAAAACGTCAATGATTTGCTGCGGTGAAGCAGTTCCGGTTGTCCCCAATTGCCTAATTGTAATTGACGCCACTACGTTACCAAAAAACGCAGCTTCAGCAAAATCCGCTCCCGCGCACAGTGCGGCGACGATTCCACTGGATGTAGCGTCTCCAGCACCACATATATCAACTGGTCCAGCGACAAGAAGTGCGGGTATTTTTTTTACCGGTTTGCCGGATTCAAATACCCATTGGCCGCGTGCACCAAGTGTAACAAACACAGTTTTTCCAAGTTTTTTAACCGTTTTCTCGCCACATTCCTCGATTTGCTCGTCGCTCGGCTCTGCATCTTTTTTAGTTCCGCAAAGCCTGTCATACTCGGGGTAAAACGGCAGCACAACCTCATAATGATTACATTTAATAATCACATCAGAGTATAGGCCAATACGTTCCCTTGAGTCAGCGTAAATAAACCGAGGAGTGTTTTTTTTGCCAAGTATTGCTATTCTTTCACGGATTTTATCGGTTATAACACCGCAATTCCGTTCAGATACCTGGTCCATAACCATAATGGCGTCGACATCTTGTGCTATTTTGTCCAGCGCATTTTCAATCTGTACTTCGACATCTACAGGAAGCGGCTTACGGTTTTTTATATCAAGTCGATTAAGTTCACGTTCAACCACGCTTTCACTGCAAATATTTATGCATTCGGAACTTGCGTCCGCAACTTTGGCTGTAAACTTACCATTATTTTCGTCAATACTTTTACCAAAGCTTGCATTTTTACAGGTGCTTTTTTCCGCATTTTCGCTTGGGCGTCCGTCCTTACCTGCACTTTCGGCAGAGTTTGGGATTTTTTTCTCAAGCATCATCGGTTTCGTGTAGGTCGGAGTAAAACGACTTCCACACGAAAAAAAACAAGACAGATCAACATCCAACTTCTTCAGCTCATTTCGCAATTCGAATCCTTCGCCGTCATCACCGGACATACCAACTGCGTAAATCTTTCCCACGCCAAGTGCGGCAAGGTTGTTCACAACAGTACCAGCGGCGCCGGGAGCACAGCGTTTCCCGACAATTTGGTACGCGTCTAGGCCGGTTTCCACTGAGGGTTCGTTCAGCTCCGGATCAATCAGAAAATATCTGTCAAGAAAAAAATCACCGACCACCGCGATACGGAGGTCGGGAAATTTTTCGAGAAATGTTATCACTTTTATTAACATTTGCGAAAAATCTGAACTAATTTTTTGAAAAAATTAGTAATTGAATTCACTTTTCCTGTAATCCAAGTCGTTGCTGATAAAGAGCAAGTGCATGAAGAGCAACTGCAATGGATTCGTTTTCACGTTGCGTAGTCGTCGGTGATGTTATTACCCGGTTGAGTAATCCGACAAGTGCATTTGCTGCTTTTACAACTCGTGGATCATTTAATTTTTCATCCGGAAGCTGAAATGCGAGGAAACGGAAAATGTGTCCTCCTGCATATAACGCGTCCCAATTATTGGTCGTTGTTCCTTTGTAAAGGAAAAATTGCGGATGCCAAAGCCCTTGTTCGTTTTGAGCAGTTAATGCAAACTCAGCGTAAGCGTCGAGGTATTTTTTCGCTTCGAGCATCGTACCAGTAAGTGGCACGTCATCAATTTCAAACCGATTAACGGCAGCCGACAAACCAACCAGTTGGTCCGTGATGTCGCAGGTTCCTTGATCTGTCGGTCGCATCAGTTCGGAGTAAACCATTTTTTGAATCGACCACTTTTCGCCGAAATCGTTCGTCCACTCTTCTTCGCAATCGCAGTAAAATGAAAGTCCGACCAGTGCAAGCGACATGTCCGCTCCTTGTGAACAATTTGCTTTTTCGTAGCTTACCAGGTCGTCAACGGTAAAATCTGAATTTCCTACTTTTAGTTCGTAAGTGTCTGCTACACTAGACATTGCAAGCAAAGCGAGGAACTCGGCCGGCTTGCGCTGTACGCCAACACCTACTCTTGGTATAACATGTTTCCCGTCAGTTCTCAACAACATTTGACCTGCACTGGGATAATTCCAGCACAAACTGCCAATTGCATAAACAAGCCCTTGCCTATCTTTCCCATTTTGCGCATTTTGTTGACGTCTGTCAATAGCCTGCCCGGAGAAAGCTCTTGTGTCGGCTCCGTAAACGAAACTGAACGCTATAAGTTCGCTCGGTGTATTGCTTTGAATAGACAGTGGTCGCTTGGTTCCAGCCGTTAATGCCGCTTGAATTTGCTTGCCAAGTTGCAAAAGTTCTGGTGAAAGAACCACG
>JBOFQC010000414.1:0-7142 GCA_051660725.1 Thermoguttaceae bacterium | reverse complement strand
CGGCACCGACCAGTTCGTCTGGTGAACCGTATCTTCGCATCGGCGTGCCCCGCATAATATTTTCCACCCGAGCTTCGTCGAGAAGTTTTCGGTTTTGTTCCGCGGGAAAAAAGCCGGGACAAATTGCGTTTACACGGATGTTTTGCGTGGCGAATTCCTGAGCGATGTTTTGCGTAAGGTTCACGACACCAGCTTTGCTTGCTGCGTAAGCGAAAACCCGGGAAAGCGGTTTGTCGGAGTTTACGCTTCCGATATTCAGAATTGAGCCGCCGCCGGTCTTTAACATTGATTCTATAAAAACCTGGCACGAAAGCATTGTGCCTTTGAGGTTTACTGCAAGAATCTTATCCCACGCATCTGGATCGACTTCTAAAAACGGGTTCCCAGCGTTAATGCCGGCACAGTTTACGAGCATGTCGACTTTTCCGCCCCAGTTGGTAGCTTTTTCCAGTAGTGCTTTTATAGAATCGCGGTTGGTGATATCAACGGTTGCGTATTCTGCTTCTATACCGAGTTCACGTAGTTTTTGTACCCTTTCTTCGCATTGTTGTTGGCCAACATCAGCGATGAAAACTTTTGCGCCGGCGTTTCCGATTCCGGTAGCAAGTGCGCCGCCGAGTTCTCCGGCACCGCCGATGATTACTGCGAGTTGTCCATTTAGTCCAAACAAATTTTCAAGGTAAGATGAAACTGTCATATTGTTTTTGCCTTTTCACTTTTTTCTGATGTCTAACGTCTAGCATCTAACGTCTAATATCCAACTGCTCACATCTTATCAAATTGGTACTAAAAATTCAAACCCCTTTTACCAGTTTAAAAAGATGGTAAACTATGTTTTACGAGGGGTAATTCGTTTTTAGGGACAATTACGACTACAATCCTTGATGTGTTCCGGGACGAAACTTCCGACACATTATAGAGTAACGACAGACAACTACGAAACACATAATTTACGACAGGAGAATTAACGTGGCAAAAGCAAATGCAGCTTGTAACTGTGACAAACTGAAATTCAAAGTAGCGGATATGAGCTTGGCAGATTGGGGCCGAAAAGAAATCGACCTTGCCGAGAACGAAATGCCGGGCCTTATGGCATTGCGTAAAAAATACGGACCGAAAAAGCCGCTCAAGGGAGCGAGAATTGCCGGTTGCTTACACATGACGATTCAAACGGCGGTTCTTATTGAAACGCTTGTCAAGCTGGGTGCTGAAGTTACGTGGAGTTCGTGCAACAAATTTTCGACGCAAGACCACGCAGCGGCAGCAATTGCGGCCAAGGGAATTCCGGTTTACGCCTGGAAAGGGATGACCGATGCGGAATTCGATTGGTGCATTGAAGAAACCGTTATTTTCCCTGACGGAAAACCACTTAACATGATTCTCGACGACGGCGGCGACTTGACCGCTTTGCTCCACCACAAGAAATACGCCGACGTGATGAAAGGCGTCAAAGGAATTTCGGAAGAGACCACAACCGGCGTTCACCGTCTTTACCAGATGTTCGAAAAGGGTGAACTTAAAGTTCCGGCAATCAACGTAAACGATTCGGTCACAAAGAGTAAGTTCGACAATCTGTACGGTTGCCGCGAATCGCTTGCCGACGGTATCAAACGAGCAACCGACGTCATGATCGCCGGCAAAGTCGTTGTCGTCGCCGGTTACGGTGATGTCGGCAAAGGCTGTGCCCACTCAATGCGTTCTTACGGTGCCCGCGTTATTGTCACCGAAATTGATCCGATCTGTGCGTTGCAGGCCGCAATGGAAGGTTTCCAGGTTATGCCAATGGACGAAGCCGCTCCGATTGGAAACATTTTCGTCACGACTACCGGTTGCTGTGACGTCATCTTGGCGAAACACATGGAAAAAATGCCGAATGATGCCATTGTGTGCAACATCGGACACTTCGACGTGGAAATCGACGTTGCCGGTCTCGAAGCGACGAAGGGTATCAAGAAATTGAATATCAAACCGCTCGTTGACAAATACACGTTCCCGGACGGACACTCGATTATTCTGCTTGCGGAAGGTCGCTTGGTAAACCTCGGTTGTGCAACTGGTCACCCATCCTTTGTGATGTCGAACTCTTTCACGAACCAGGTGCTTGCTCAGATTGCACTTTGGACCGAACCGGAAAAATATCCGATTGGCGTTCACATGCTGCCGAAAAAATTGGACGAAGAAGTAGCACGTTTACATCTCGAAAAGATCGGCGTGAAACTCTCGAAGCTCACATCCAAGCAAGCGAAGTATCTCGGCATTCCCGTTGAAGGACCGTTCAAGCCGGAATACTACCGCTACTAAGAATAAGGCATTTGGCTTTAGGCTTTAGGCAATAGCAGGTGGCGTGGTTAAGTAAGTTTTTTACGCGATAAACAACGATAGGCGATTCACTTCACGCGAAGTGTATCGCTTGGACGGGCATATCCCTTGCTCACCTTGCACCTGATCACCTGATCACCTATCATGGGCATATACGACCGCGATTACATGCACGATAACAATCGCAGCTATAATCCTCGGCATTCTCGTCGGGGCCGATACCGTTCCGACGATTTGTCAATGGTTACGAAAATTATAATAGCAAACGTTATTCTTTTTTTCGCTAATGGTTTTTTAAGTGGTGAAGGAGCCCAAGCCAATTGGCTCACAAACTTTCTTGCGTTAACTTCTAACACATTATTCCAACCGTGGAATTATTGGAAGTTTATCACTTACGGATTTGCGCACGACCCGAACACAATCTGGCACATTGCCGGAAATATGCTCGGTCTGTTTTTTCTTGGTCGTGAAGTGGAACGTCGACTCGGAAGTCGGGAGTTCCTGTTTTTCTATCTGTTCACGATTGTTTTCAGCGGGCTCGTTTGGGCGATTACGAATATTAACACGGTAAGTGCCTGCATGGGCGCATCCGGCGGTGTCGTTGGTGTCGTTATTCTTTTCACGCTATTTTATCCGACCCGAACGCTGATGCTGAATTTTTTCATCCCGGTACCTGCTTGGGCGGTTGCCATTTTCATACTCGTAATGGACATGAGCGGCGCGGTTGGACTACGGGGTGAGCAGCGTATCGCTTTTGCTGCGCACCTTGCTGGAGCGGCATTTGCGGCACTATATTTTTATTTCATGGTCGATTTCACTTCGACTTTTGGCAGTTGGAAGCGTAAAATTTTCACACCGCGACCTAAAAAGCCGAAGTACAACGTATTTGATCCGGAGCCTAACAAACCGCAGAAGCAATCAAATCCTGAGGAAGAAAAAATGGCCAAACGGGTCGACGAAATATTGAAAAAATACTCTGCTTTCGGTGAAGCGAGCCTGACACAGGAAGAACGCGAATACCTAAAAAAAGCAAGCGGCGAATACAAAAAGAAGTTTAAGTAGACGTAAGACATCAGACGCCGGACGTTAGATTTATTTAATCAGGCGTCTAAAATCTGAAGTCTGACGTCTGAACTCCGAAACCTAATGCCCAACGCCTAATGCCTAACGCCTTTGAAAAAATGATTCTTTATCTTGGAGACGACGACGTATCACGTGCGGCGGTTTATCTTTCCGGCGTGCTTGAACATTTCGGTTTGCGGTATCAGCGGGTGAACAGCGACGAAGTTTTGCCCGCCGATTTTTACCAGACGGAGTATTCGCTTTTCATTTTGAGCGATTATCCTCGTGAGCGATTCACGCCGGAGCAGCTGAACAAAATAAAAGACGCGGTGTCAGCCGGTGCCGGAATTCTCATGATCGGCGGTTGGGAAAGTTTTCACGGCAAAAACGGCGAATACCACGAAACCCCGCTTGCCGAGGTGCTGCCGGTAATTATGCAGTCGCAGGATGACCGACGAAATTACGCACAGCCGCTCTTTGTGCATAACACCAAGCCGCACGAAATAACGAACGGTCTTCCGTGGCACGTTCCGCCGACTGTTGGCGGTTTCAACGCATTTACACCGAAACCGGGTTCGCAACTTCTGCTTGATGCGATTCGGCTCGATTACCGCATTGCGTCCTCGGATGTCAGGGATGTTGCCGACTGCCGCGAAGACGGAGTCTGTTCAATTGACGGAATCACATTGGTTAATCGAACTACTCTCGATTTGGAAAACGACGAAACGCTTATAATTTCCGAAGTTGAAACCGTTCCGCTGCTGGTGGTTGGACAATACGGTAAAGGACGCACTGCCGCTTTGGCAACGGATGTGGCACCACACTGGGTCGGCGGTTTCGTCGATTGGGGAACCGAGCGGATTATGCAGCAGCTTTCTGGCGGAAATTATTTCATTGAAGTCGGCAACCACTACGCCGAATTTTTACGTAATCTGGTGGTCTGGATCGCAAATTTTTCTACTGAACATGAGCATTGATTTATACGACATACAGGACAAAGTGGCACAGCAAAACGACTTGGTTTTGCGGCTGAAATCCGAAATTGCGAAAGTCGTCGTCGGACAGGAATCAATGATTTCCCGCTTGATGATCGGACTGCTCACACACGGTCACGTTCTTCTGGAAGGTGTGCCCGGTTTGGCAAAAACAACGGCTATTAAATCACTTGCGGAAGCTCTTTCGACGAAATTTCAGCGTATCCAATTTACGCCGGACCTGCTTCCGTCCGACCTGCTCGGCACAATGATTTATGTTCCGTCTGAAGGGACGTTCAAAACGCGGAAAGGTCCGATTTTCGCAAATTTTGTGCTTGCGGACGAAATTAACCGAGCCCCGTCAAAAGTCCAGTCTGCGCTGCTCGAAGCGATGCAGGAACGACAAGTCACAATTGGCGACCAAACGTATAATCTGGACGGACTGTTTCTCGTCATGGCAACGCAGAATCCAATTGAACAGGAAGGGACGTATCCGCTACCGGAAGCGCAGGTTGACCGATTCATGCTGAAACTAAAGGTTACGTATCCGAGTCGAGAAGACGAACGCAAGGTTCTCGACATGATTCTTGACGGGAAGCAAGGAAAAACCACCCCGACGATTACGGCTGAAGAAATAAAAGTGATGCAGGAAACCGTTACCAAAGTCTATGTCGATGACAGCATACGGAGTTACGTTTTGAACATTGTGCAAGCGACACGGTTTCCGGAAGCGTTTGGAATGAGGCCGATCAAGAATATGATAGATTTCGGTGCATCACCACGAGCTTCGATTTATCTCGGTCAGGCATCCAAAGCGGTTGCTTTTCTTTCCCGCCGGGCTTACGTTACTCCGCAAGACGTCAAGGATATTGCGTACGATGTGCTTCGGCACCGCATCATCCTCACTTATGAAGCGGAAGCGGAACAGATGACCAGCGAAGATATTATTTCTCGTATTCTGGACACCGTTCCGGTTCCGTGAAAATGAGATAATACTGACACCCTGATAAATTTTGTGAAAATTCCAATTTACTGGTATCAAGTCCTAGGTGTCAGCAATATGAATATTTGATGCTGTGTTTGCATGGTAGGCAACTTTCTCCGAAAGTTGCTCCAGTTTCGGAGAAACTGGACTACCTGATACAATAAGTCCACATATCGTAAACCTTTAATTGCGATATGTATTAGGTTCCAATTAAAATAAGAATATGCCACGAATACATCCACCTGAAAAATTGGCTTCACGTGACTGGCTTCGTTCCATTCGAAATAAGCATTACGAAGAGACAAAAGGCATGTCAATTGACGAAAGAATGGAATATATTAGAAACAAATGCGAAGCGTTTCGTAGCCGGGTTGAAAAAACGGAAAACACAGAATCGGAACAGATTATCGATAAAAATACGATGTAACAAGGCGTGTTACTAATAATCGTCAACGCTAAACAAGCGAAGACATTATTTCGCGTATTCTGGACACCGTTCCGGTTCCGTGAAAATAACGAAACGCTGATCTAGGATCAGCGGCTAAACATAATCGACAAATTTAAATTTGGCTGTGTACTATAATTTCGCTTTGGGATTCGTGAATCTCAAGCCTTCGCCGGAGTGGTACGAAGCGTATTCGGTGACGATTGCGCCTTGCGGACCAGCCATCATGAAGTGCGGTTCTTCGAGTTTACGCAGATATTCCATGTCGCCGACTTTCAGGTTTTTACCTTCGAAGCAAGTGATGCTTCCATCCTGCGATTTCGGGAACGTGAGTTCTTTCGGCCAATCGGCAATTGAACCACCTTGTGAAAGCGTCCAGATGTCGCCGTGACGAACCTGCCAGCATTCGTGTTTGGCCGGCAAGCCTTCACCTGGCATGTGGTAATGTTCGGCAATCATTTGACCGGGAAGCAGGTAAATTTCGTGACCGAAATAACCGTGTTCCTTGTCGTTGACAAAGAAAATTCCGGCCATTCCTACGTTTGAGAAATCGCCGAGTCCGAATTCGAGGACCCAAAAATCTTTGCTATTTAATATCTTGTCAGCCAAAGAGTACCGATGAAAACGGAACATTTCTGCGTAAGCGTCTCTTGCGGCTTTTTCGTCGAATTTTCCGTCTTTGTAAAAGTGTTCGTTCGGGTATTTGGTCAAAGTGCGGCCAGCCCTACCTGCACCTGTGCCACGTCGTCCGGTTCCTGTGCTTTGCTGTGCAAATCCTTCAGTGGCCTGGCCAGCGACTACCATTGCTGCGGTTCCACCAGCGAGCGACATCCAATCACGTCGATTCATTGTATATTCCTTTCGTAAATGAGAATTGTAAGTTAAACGTCAGTATTACACACGTCAGTATACCTGAGTTTAATCGTTTTATACCCGAAAATCAATACCCGGCAGAATTAGAACCGTTGGATACGGAAAAAGGTGCAGTTAAAAACTGTGAACAAATTTGAATTTCGCTGTGCGTCAACCTACATTGACACTTTTGGGTAAAAACATATAATACCAAATGTGTACATGTATAGTAATGTTTATCATCTTCAATAGAAACTACAATGCAAATGGAACAACTTGTCGCTTTATGTAAGCGACGCGGATTTTTATTTCAATCAAGTGAAATTTACGGCGGACTCAACGGATTCTGGGATTACGGACCGCTCGGCGTCTTGTTAAAAAGAAACGTCAAAGACGCTTGGTGGAACGATATGATTATGAACCATAACGAACTTATTGTTCCGAATGGCGCTCCGAGCACCTACGAAATGACCGGTCTGGACTGCACGATTATCATGCACCCGCA
>JBOFQC010000413.1:0-1612 GCA_051660725.1 Thermoguttaceae bacterium | reverse complement strand
ATAAGGTCATCCGCCAGACAATATGCGTTATACTGATTACAGTGATGTAGTCCAATGGTGGGATTAAATCCGGTGGCACACACGGCGCGAGCCACGATTCCACGTAGGACACCGTAACCGAAGTTCAAATATGCGTTAATCGGGTCATCACCGTCAGGCAGGCGGCGAAATGAGACTTCGCTGAAAAGTTTTCCCCAATATCTCCGAGCCGCCCTTGCTTCGATATTTGCGGGGTCGCCGCTTCGGACTCGCGGTATCAGCTTTTGCAGTCCAAAATCATCGCCAAAGAGTTGTTGAAGAAGTGCCGCTTGAGCCGCCACTTTTGCACAAACAATCTGCTGCCACGCCCGTTTTTTTAGCGGTAGCGACGCATTGATCTGGATTTGAATCCGACGCGAGGGTTGGTGGTGTCCCGAAAGTGGCACAAACATCCCAACGGGAAGACTTTTTTCGTTACAGGCGATAAGAACACCGCCGTTTTCGGCGATACTGGAAAGACAGGCTTGCGAAAATGTAACTTGCGGGTGGGAAACGATGATTACGGCAATGTCTTCCATCGGAATCGTCACGTGGGCATCTCTTCGCTATTGACGACGAGCTGCTTCATTCGCATCCGCAAACGGGTGGGATGTTGCGAAAAATCGAGGATACGTTGTGTCATTGTAACAGAAACAGAATCGTGGTGCGAGTTTACATTTAGGACCGTTTTCTACGAAAATGCCCTAAACTAAACGTACCTTATTCCGTGCGCTCGCTGTACAACAAATCCGCGAATAATTCACAAAAAACGTCAATCGTTCGCCGCTGTAATCCCTCCGATCCGGTCAACCTGAACCTTTTCAAGAATATCGAGGTAGGATGCTCCACTTTTATTAATCTTTGTAGCTTCCTTTCTTGCATCTCTTATTTCAATAAAACAGAAATTTTTTGTGGTAGAAGGTGCGGTTTTGAAAATCACGAGCTTTTCGATTCCTTTGTCGAGGACACGGAACATATCGCCTCGTTTGAGGGAAAATAAAAATTTTGCATTCGGTCGGTCAGGGTGCGTTTTGCGTATGACCGGCTCGATTTGGGAAACGACCATTTTTCTGTATTCCTGCAACTCCTCTTTGCGTCGTTCCTCCGTGAGTCCTTGCGTCTGTAGCTCCAGTCGCTTCGCCTTGATTAAGCGTTGTTGTTCGGCAAGTCTACGATTTGCTTCAAGGCGAGATGTAAAAATGGATTCTCTTTTCGGCTCGCCTGTCTTTTGATCAATATACTCAAATAAGCATATATGATGGTTGCTTCCCGGCTTTACAAAAGGAGCATCTTTTTGGTTCGCTTTCACTTGCTGGATGGTTTGATCTTCTACTAGAATCCGTACTTTTTTGATGACGGTATGCCGCGTTTTGCCGTCCTTTCTCTCTTTTTCGGGTGTCAGATAGAGCGGTTCTGCAAATGCTTCTTTTTGTATTTTTTTGAATTCTTTCTCTTTTATTTGCTTTATTTTTGTTTGGTCAACATTATGTTGTGCGAAGCGTGTTAATACCAATTCTTTGATACGCTCGTCCCTAATTTTGAAAATTTCGGTTGACGTGAGACTGGTAATTTCTTTTCTTACGACAAATTTACC
>JBOFQC010000412.1:0-2775 GCA_051660725.1 Thermoguttaceae bacterium | reverse complement strand
CGCCGACAAGGCCCCACAAAGCGAACGTGTTGTGTGATCGACAACTTCTTGGGCAACGAGCCAAAATCCCGGTTTGAAACCCACACGAGGCCAAACACGGCGTTTAGGTAGCATAACGACCAAAACCCCGCTACGGTTCAGCCGAAACGGGGTGAAAGTGAAAAAAAAGAAGCCAAGATGTAAAATTGGGCCGCTCGACCCTGACCCGGCAACATCCCGTGATAACCGGTTCCATATCTTCGCCGGGACCGCAGGCAATGGAAAACATAACAGTGTCACGACTGCCGCTGGACTTCGCCGCGAACCCGGCGGGCGGATTTTTTAGATTTTTCGCCTCTGTTCTTCTTGTAGATCAGGCAATTTGTAGTACAATGTTCTTGTATTCTTTCTGTGAAAAATTTTTCATGTAAACACTTTACCAATTGCTTCCCATGAAAAATCAAATATACGCCGATCAACGTCGTGCTGTACTCGACAATGCGCAGAGGCCGTATTTTGGGTTAAATACTATTGACTCTGCATGGGATGTACAAGAACTAAAAACCGCAACCATATTTTTTGACGGCTGCGTTGTCAAGAAGGTCATTGCTTTTATTTCGCATCCTTCAAATGACGAGTATCTCGAATGGGACGACAACCTCGACGGCGGATTCGGCGGCTACTGGGTAGAAGCGAAGGACTTACGCGTTGGCGACGTATTTTTAGGCAGCGACGGCAAATTTTCGACGCTAACGGGATTACTGCGGGTTGAGCAAGAAGGCGGCATTGAGGTTTTTAATTTCAGTGTCGAAGGCAACGCGAACTATTTCGTGTTGCAGAAAAACTACGACTACGGACAGACATCCGTTCTTGTACATAACGCGAGTGAAGCATATAAGACTGCGCGGAGGTTCGTAAGCAGAAGCGAGTATAAGAATATTAAGAAGAATGGGATTACATTTAATCCCAACATAGGAAGTGGTATTCCAGCAACTACAACAAAAGTAGCTGCTCGCGTGTCTGACTGGCTCAAAAATGTACTTGATGCTAGATATGCAAAATACTATGTAGACATTGATTTATCTGGAATTTGCTACCAAATAAAGCGTACCAAAGCTGGAGTTACCGAAATAACAATCATGGGAAATGTACCAGTGTCGGCGATCATTGGAGGTGGACGTGTCAGGTAAAAAAACATTCCTTCTCCGAAAAAAGATAGTTAAACGAGAAATTAGAAACTATAGACGCTGGCGAACGAAAAACCCGCATTTGAGAAAGTGGAAAAATCTGGCATTGATTCACTCGTTTTCGGAGGGAAATTCCATGTCCACATTCGTGGATGGCTACTTTCTGTACCGATTGCATTTCGTGTTTTTTGAGATTGTTTCGGAGGCTGAGTGGTTGACTCCAAGAAAGCCTGGAATTCAGTATTGTTACGACAAATGTAACTTTAAATCATTGAGATATGCCAGCCATGTTTTTTGTGTAAACACGTCCGAACCATCAATTACCGCAGAATACCTTGCGGAAGTTATTAGAAATCTCCATGAATGGATGAATGCCAACGAGAACATTTTGGCGGCTGCAGAAAGACATAATTATGTAAATACTAGGGGGGAATAATGCGGGTTTATCTGGATAATTGTGCGTTTAATAGGCCATTCGACGATCAAACTTTTGTTCGTGTTTATCTCGAAACTACCGCAAAACTAAGCGTGCAATCGCTCATCAAATCTGGAATTCTGGAACTCGTTTGGTCCGACATTCTCGATTACGAAAACGGGATGAGTCCGCATATTGAAGCGCGAAACGCGATTTATTCGTGGCGAAAAATTGCGAAAAATATCGCACGACAAAATCGTTCAATTCGTCAGCGTGCGGAACTACTTCAGCAGCAAGGACTTAAGGCGATGGACGCTTTGCATGTTTCGTGTGCGGTAGAATCGAAATGTGAGTATTTTATTACTGTGGACAAAGGGATATTGAAAAATCGTCACAAAATCGAAAACATTTTAATTATTGATCCGATACAGTTTATTTCGGAGTGGGAGGAAAACAATGAAAACGGACATTGAAATACAACAACAGGGTTACGATCTTCTTTCGCGGAACATGGAACCCGTTGATTTTGAACGGTTTCTCGTGATTGTAAAGCGAGGAAACTTCGATTACACCCGTTGGCGTCAGAATCAGTTTGATAATATGTCGGTGGACGAAATTTCGCAAAAAGCTGAGAAATTCTCAAATAATATGTTTCCTGTGACGAAGTAAAAATTATCGTTTCCCCGGTCCCGGCAGGGCGTTTATGGCCGCAGCTTGCTCTTCTGGGGCGACATGCGAGTAAATGTTCATCGTCAACGCAATGTCGCTGTGCCGGGCCAACGTTTGGGCCGTTTTCGGGCTCACGTTCGAGCGGCAAAGATTCGTAATAAATGTGTGCCGCAGCCCGTGAAAATCAGCGAAACGACCGCTGGTGTCAACATATTTCAGGAAATCGCTTGCTTCCCGCTTCACTTTTTCTTCGGGTGACGCCGCTTCTGCAACCCACTTTGCCCTTGCAATTTCAAGGTCTCGCTTCATCATTTCCGAGGTTTTACGCTCAAAGCCGGAAACGCGAGCCGTGACGGGAAACAGCAAATCCGAAGTCTTCGGTTTTTTGACGCTCAGCCAATCCCGAAGCCGTGACACCACGTCCGGGTGAAGATACTGGGTATCCTCACGCCGCCGTTTTGAGTACGCCGCCGCAATCTGAAGCGAAGGATATTCGGTGTCAAGATTGAAACTACGCACGGTAAT
>JBOFQC010000411.1:0-5252 GCA_051660725.1 Thermoguttaceae bacterium | reverse complement strand
GAAACCGATTAAACGTTCACTGTCGTGTCCGACAAACGTTGATAATTCGGCACCAAACCCGACGTAAGCACCTGCGAGTATGCCCAGAACCAACAATTTATTTACCGGCATTTCGGCTTTCGCGATGACTATGTCGTTCATCTTCTTCGCGATTTCAATTGGCGTCAAGTACTCTTCTTGGTTTTCCATTCTTGATTTTCGATATATTTCGCGACAAAATGCTGTTTAATCGTCATCAGTATACCGTAACGGTATTTTTGTATGCTTCGCCACAGTACTTTCGCCTCTCGTTGATCGGCTCGGTTTACCGAAATTTTGTTGGTTTGAATGTGAAAAATTTCAAAAAACCTAAATTCGGAAAAGGTGAGCTTTATGACATTGTACAGTGTAAAAAAGCCGCCCTCAAAAGCAAATCAGAAATCGTCTATACCATTATTTATTCATATAAAACATGATGAAAACATCAATAAATCACGGCCCTTCTAAAAGTTCGCGTGACGTTTTGGCATCGGTAACCAAATGCGTCCAGAGTCTCAACTTCTCATTGGCGAGAAGCGGACGAAGCGCATCTTTTTTCGACGCACCGCATTCACCACATGGGCCGGCGACGAGAACGACATGTTTCCCCTTCTTCTTTGTAAGTTCAACCAACTCATCGAGTTCGAAAAGAGTAACCGCACGGACCGGGCATACATCTTTAAGCGGTCCGTCAACGGAGTACGGGCGGAACTGCACATCACCAATCCAACCTGCCTGGAACATTTTATTTAGAAGACCTTTGTCGAGCAATCCCTGATTTACCAAATAAGTAAGGTACCGCACCAACAAACCGTGTTCATGGTTGGCGTCAGCAAGTGATGTCACAATGATATCAATGTCGTCCCGCTGCTCATAAGGAACACGTATGCCGGGATTCATTTTTAGTTTCTCGTAATCCTCATTGCTGACAACGGTTTCGGAAAAAAGCGCGACGTACTTCACAGAAGTCAACGAAGAATCGAAATACGTGAAATACGTAGTCGGAGCCTTATGCGGTTCGTCAACAAGAAAACCACCTGCCGAAATAGCATGAAGAACCAACGGCGGACATTCACCGCCTGAATTAACACGGTGAGCCATTCGTTTGGCTACAAGCATTGCTGCGTAACCGGCACCCATGCCGAGATGAACGGAAGGAAGCGGTGCGCCTTTAGGTGTGTTGGCAAGTTTTTCAGCGTAAACTTTATCGATTAACGAAAC
Source organism: Thermoguttaceae bacterium (assembly GCA_051660725.1). Lineage (GTDB taxonomy): Bacteria > Planctomycetota > Planctomycetia > Pirellulales > Thermoguttaceae > JAVBSX01. The sequence goes on along the minus strand of JBOFQC010000411.1, from coordinate 4,013 downwards.
GATCAGGTCCGCCGCTCGTGATGTTACGTGTTCCGCAGTTGACGAGCTACTGACATTCACGACAATGATTTCGCCATGTTTGTCAGGAATATCGTAAAACTTACGCAACCGATCAGATAATTGCTGCTCGAAAGGGGGCTGCAATAATAGAAAGCCGCGTCGTGACGCTTCCCAAAAGAGCGGATAAATTTTTTCGCGAGTCAAGTCGGGGCGGCCCCACTCGTCTTTGAGCCAGTTCGCAACCGCAGTTGCTGCGCCTCGTTTGTCACCTTCTAAAAATTCCGGGTCGCCAAGCGAAGGTTGAAACGAAACACCGAGTTGCGAAAAGAACCTGTCACAAACTGCGAAAATTAGTTCATCACTTTCACGTGACGGATGCCACCTGCGCGATGACGATTTTTCATTTGACACTACTGAGAAACTCCCTGGTAAACCACCTAACGGTATTTTATTGTCCAAATTTTATTTCCGTTGAACCCAAAGTCGTCGGCGGTTGAAATTCGAACATGCCAAAGTCGAACTGCTGTTTCTGTCCGTCAAAAACCATTGGATTAAGCGGCTGCGGCACACTTTCTGCCGAATCCACATCGGATATATTTTCAATTTTACCTACTTCTGACAAAATATTACACCCGTCTGGATAATTTTTCTCTTTTTCCGGGAAATTTTGGTTCGTGTCTGTCAGTGTTGCGTTTTCTTCCGGCAATGCACTTTTTTCCGGTAAAACCAGATTATCGAAATTTTCGGACGGATCAACACCGAGCATAAACGCTTGCTGCCGTTGGAGTTGATCCATTATTTCATTAAACCGGAACGGATGCGCGGCGGCGTAACGGAATGACCTCGCTTCAATATTTGCCGGTTCCAATTCCAACCACTGGTCAAGGATTTTGCAGGCGTCCTCGAACCGCAAATTTGACAAAAGTGCAAGCGAATACCAACGGAGACAGAAAACATCCTTGCATTTTCCGTTATTAGCAATGCTCGAATTATATGCGTTTTCCAATGAAACCAAGGCAGCAGTCCAAGCTCCGGCGTTAGCGCGGCATGCTCCGGTAAAAACGTTACGAATCATGTCCAAGTCGGCGTCACCCCAATAATGAGCAGCAAAAGCATGCAGTTTTTCTTCATCTCGTTTGGCAATATACAGGTCGAAAAGAAGCCGTGCAAGTTGTGCGTGCGTCGGCAAATCGGTTATTGTGTTTTCCAACAATTCAATTGCTTCGCTTTGCGCTCCGGTCAAGCGGTAAATCAAGCTGAGGTGGGCAATTGCGATTTCATTTATGCACTCCCTGTGCCAAACGTCGAGTGAAATCTGGCCGTGTTCAATTGCGGTTGAAAGTGTTCTGATTGCGACTTCCATGTTTCGCTGCTTATACAATTCCAGTCCCAAAAAAGTGAGTAATTGCATATCAAACGGAAATGTTTCAAGAGCTTTTAACAGCAGCTCAATTCTTTCATTTCCGACAGGCGGAACAATATTATATGTCGCATCCAACTTGTAGTATGCTTCGAGTTTGACGTTGCGTTGAAGCGAGTTGTCGGTGAGGTTTTTGTATATTTCTCGTGCGCCAATAACATCCGACAAGACGACTAATGCGTCCGCTTTTGCCAATAATTCATCTTCGGTTAGGCCGAGTCCTGATTCTTCGATTTTGTTTATGACAGCGAAAACGTCACGAGAGCGCTCTGTGTTTCTGACCGGATCACATACCGGCAAAATGTCAAGAATTCTGCCCGGAGCGGCTGAAAGCTGAATATCTGTAACATTGAGTGACGGAATAATATTTTCACGAAGACGACCAGAAAAACTCAGGTTCTTCCTCGTCGGCATAAGACGAAGCGAAATCGTTTCCTCATTCCAATCACTGAAACCGTCTACCGGATATAACGAAGCGGGACCGCCCGGAAGTCCGTCTTCGAGAAATGAACCGGCAAGCTGAATTATTCCCTGCCCCAAATTCACGGCATAACGCCGCTCAATTAAAATGTATGCAGAATTTGGGTCAATTTCATTTGCTAAAAATTCTCTAAATATTGGCGCTGTCCGGAAGTCGAACAATTCGCCGGGGTTGATCCAGAGAACGAAATCAAATTTTTCTCCTTCAATTTCACCATTTTCCAAACCAATATTTTCTATTTTTTCCAGCAATAAATTTTTTGCAGCTGAATAATCATGATTCCAGTTAGCATTAAAGACCGTTGCCCCATGCAAAGCCGCAACTTCAGCCGTTAGATCGCTTGAATTAAGGTTAAGTACAAAAACGTGGTCGACTAGAGTTATGACGCTCTTGATTGTTCCTTCGAGCCTAGTGTCGTCATTCTTCGCCACAATTGCCGCTGCAACACGTGTTTTTACCAATTTTTGATCAATGGTTGTATCGACCATTATTTCTCCTTACCAAGTTTTCTTGCAAAACAATATTATGCCGTTCAACAGTAAATTTATACGCCTCGCGGAAAGTATTACCGCCTCCCGAGACCTGCCATCTAGACGTAAATTTGTAGGCTTGGTTTCCCAAATTTTTGTAGATTTGATGTTTAAAGTTCACCGGCCCAAGATTCAGAAAGGCAAACTTTATGCCGTTACTACAGTATATCTACCCAAACCGCGCATATTAACGCAACAATATACACAGTTCCTGCAATACTACTTTATCGGCAAATTTTATCAAAATGTAAAACTTGATTTTTCCTTTCTGTACAAATCTTTTACATTTAATAAAGAATGTAGGGATTATGACGTTAGACGTTAGACGTTAGAAGTTAGACAGGAGGTGCTAGACCTCAGACCTCAAAAATCTGAAGTCTGAAGTCTAACGTCTAAAACTCACATTCCCTACTTGTTTGCTAGCCATTTTTTGGCTGCGTTAAAGGCTTCTGGGATTTTGTCGGCGTCTTTTCCGCCAGCTTGGGCCATGTCCGGACGTCCGCCGCCGCCACTTCCGCCGACACTCGTTGCGATTTCTTTCACAAATTCAACGGCGTTTATCTTTCTGTCAACCAAATCCCGGCTCAAACCAGCAAGCAGAAGCACTTTTCCTTCTCCCGGTGTGGAAGCGAATAACATTGCAACTTTGTCTGTTTTATTCCGTATCTGATCGACCAAAGCACGCAAATCGTTCGGATTACTGTCACCAAGAGACGCTGTGATTAACTTGATGTCGCCACTTGCACCGGCGGCTTGCGCTGACGAAATTAGCTCGTCGGCTGTAACTTTGCTCTGCTTTGACGCGGTTTCCAACTGCTTTTTCGTCTTTTTAACCTGATCAAGTAATGATTCTATTCTGGTTGGAATTTCTTCTGTCGGAACCTTTAATAAAGCTGCCGTTTGCTGCAAAACAATCTCGTTTTTAAGCGTGCGTTTAACCGACGCGTTTCCTGTCAAAGCGGTAATACGCCGGACTCCAGCTGAAACGCTTTCCTCGGAAATAATCTTGAAAAAGCCGACTTCACTCGTTGTATGCAAATGCGTTCCACCACAAAGCTCCTTGCTTTCACCCATTACAACCACGCGAACACGTTCTGGATATTTTTCTCCAAAAAGCATTGTAGCGCCGGTTTTACGAGCTGCTTCAATTTCCATTTCGTTGCAAACGACAACGGCATTGTCGAGAATTAACGTGTTTACGTCTTCCTCGATTCTTTCAATTGTTTGCCTGTCAATTGATTCGTGGTTCGTAAAGTCGAAACGGAGTACGTCGCAGTCAACCTTTGAACCCTGCTGTTCCGCATGAGAACCGAGCTGTCTGCGCAAAACATAATGCAAAAGGTGCGTGGCCGTGTGCGCCCGGGCAATGCCTTGTCGACGTAAATCGTCAACTTTCGCAATGACTTTGTCACCAACGGTTACCGTTCCGGATTTTATGTGTCCGACATGTAAAATGAAGTTCCCGTCAACTTGCGAATTTTGCACCTCGAAATGGAAGTTTTTGCCAATAATCTCACCGCAGTCACCGACCTGCCCCCCTTTTTCGCCGTAAAACGGTGTCTTGCTTAACACAATTGTAATC
>JBOFQC010000410.1:0-2813 GCA_051660725.1 Thermoguttaceae bacterium | reverse complement strand
GTAGAAGTTCCCCAGTTTTTGTTCGGTGTCCCAGTGCTATTTCCGTTGTCTTCGCCGCTTTGGTTCGAGCCAAAAGCAACTTTTGCATCGAATTCGTTTTGGTAAGTTTCCAGCAAGGCAAGTTTTGTTTTCAGCTGTTCCAGAATTTCCGCAACGGTGTCAGATTCGCTTGAATCTGATGTTGACAAGCCGTTGTTTTCGTTCATGCCGGACAATGTGATTTCGAGTTGCTCAATTGCTTCCGCAAGCAGTAGTGACAAATCCTGTATGCTTGCAAGCATTTCAGTGGAAATAGTTTGTGACGAATTTTTTTGCTGCTCTAACTTGGCAAAAGCGGACATCATTTTTGATGTCATTTCTGACGCCAACATTTGCAGCGGTAAACAATCCGGGTTTTCACCTGCCAACTTTTCAAGCGATTTAACAATTTCGTCATCTAGTTTTTCGAGTAGCTTTTTCACAGTCTCAGACGAATCGTTATTACTTGGTGCCAGAGTCGGTTCAACTGAACCGTTTGCCCTCGGCAAAGTTGACGGCGCTGTTTGCTTCGGCGTGGTGTTACGCAGGAATTTTTCTTCCGGCGTGAAAAGACACAAGCAGTAAAAAAATAGGAAAACTGATGTATAACAGATTAACTCTTTACCTGAACAGAAACGCTGCTGCTCAATTTGCCGTTTAATGGTATCGAGTTTTATTTTCGACAAAACCTCAGCGGTGTCATCCAATTGCAGTTTTTCCATCTCGGAAAGTGCTTTTCCTGATTTCAGAAGCTCCCAGGAAGTTTGTGCCCTGTCTTGTAAGTCGTAGAACGAATCGAGCTGCGTTACCGATTCTTTTTCTGATACCGGAAGCAGGGTGCCGACAATGAGCGAAATCAAAAAAACTGGAAAGCATAATGTGACCAGTACCGACAAAGGTGGGTTAATACGTAAAAGCTCAGCAACCGGCACGCCTAAAAAATTCATGAACCAGATTACCAGCAAGAAAACGAAATAACCAGCCGGTCCGCGAAGCGCATACGTAATCGCGCGACAATCACGGCGTCGTTGGGTTACGGTTCGGATCACTTCTAAAATATTTCTTTCCGACAAGTCTTCCGCGTGTAAAGTTGTTTTTCAGTTGAAAACAGTTACGTACTCCTGACGGAATATATACTGTCGCCCGGAATAAATTGCATGTTTTCAAATGTAGGGTTAGCTGAAGATTATCAGTACCAAACATTGAAAAACACGGGAACAGAGCCGACCAGCGGGAGGCGGAACACTTCACGCGAAGCTACTTATGCCTGAACGGCAGGTTCCCGCCCATGCCGGGCTCCGGTATAATTATATCCGAAATTCTTTGCTTGAGCAGTATCGCAATGCGGCCAAATTTAAATTTATCAATTTTGATTACTCATTGATTTTGAGCAAAAATTCCTACAGATAAAAATATTTGCCGGGTTGATTGCATTACCACAATTCGATACAATTTGAAGGCTCTGCTCAAGAGTCTCACTTGCTCGAATACCCGCCAGCTTAGGCTACTGGCTCGCTAATATTTTGCTCAATTAATCAAACTCTACACATTAAAAGTATACCAATGAAATCGGTTAAAATTTATATTGGATTAGCGGTTTTCGCATCGTTTTTAAGCACGGCGAATCTTGTTTTTTCGCAGGATTGGTCGAATTGGCGAGGCCCGGCGTTTAATGGAAACGCTCCCAAACTGGCGGACAACGAAAAATATCCAACGAAATGGAACGAGAACGAGAAGAGCGGTATTCTTTGGAAAACGGAGATCCCAGCGTGGGGTGACAGTACGCCGATAATCGTGAAAGATTCGATTTTTTTGACAACGCAAATTAACGAAGAAGAACTTCACGCACTTCGAATCGACAAAAACAACGGCAAGATAATCTGGAATAAAAAATTAGGAGCCGAAACGACTCCGAGAATGCAGGAAGGTCGGGAATTTCGCGGTTGGCAGAAGATGAACAACTACCACAACCTCGCGTCTCCGTCAGTTGTGGCGGACGAAAACACCGTGATTGCGCTGTTCGGAAACGGTTCAATGTACGCTCTTGATTGGGACGGAAACGTAAAATGGGAACTTAATATTCAGAAAAAGTTCGGAGATTTTATGATCTGGTGGGGCTTCGCGAATTCACCCCAGCTTTACAAAAACGTCGTTATTGTACCGGTTATGCAGGACGACTTGCGCGACCTGGAAGGTAAAACTCCCGTTGACAGTTATGTTGTCGCTTTTGATAAGAATACCGGCAAAGAAGTTTGGCGGGTTATACGAAATACGTTTTCAGCAGACGAATACAATGACGCTTACACCACACCGGTGTTCTGGAAACATGAGGGGCGAACCGAATTGCTCGTTTTGGGCGGCGAAACGTTGGACGCTTATAATCCCGAGACCGGCGAACGGTACTGGTGGGTAAATCACGGACTGGAAGGAAACCGAATCGTTCCGTCACCGGTTCCAAACGAAGAACTTGGTTTGATTATTGCCGTGCGTGGAAAACGTGAACCGGTTTGTTGTATCGAACCGAAAGGACTCGGTCAACAGCCGGAATCCGCGATTATCTGGTCGCACGCCAAAAATCCGCCGGACGTTTCGTGTCCGGTATTTTGTAACGGCTTATTATTTTTCACCGACGACGGTGGGGTTGCGACATGTGTTGATCCCAAGTTCGGCAAGGTACACTGGACGCACCGTCTGCCCGGCGGCACGTATTTCCCGTCGCTTTTTACCGCTGATGGAAATATTTACTACATGAATAACGAAGGAGAATGTACCGTTGTCAAAGCCGACACGAAATT
>JBOFQC010000409.1:0-3073 GCA_051660725.1 Thermoguttaceae bacterium | reverse complement strand
CTGGAGCCACTTCTTCCTGTACAGGAGCCGGAGCTTTTTCTTCTGCTGGAGCCACTTCTTCCTGAACAGGAGCCGGAGCTTTTTCTTCTGCTGGAGCCGCTTCTTCCTGAACAGGTGCCGGAGCTGGTTGTTCAGCTGGTGCTGCCTCTTCGTCTTCTGGAATTAAGCGAAGTACCGCGTTTTTGTACGTCGCTGCTCTGTCTAAACTTGTATTTTCTGAACTCTCAGGAGCAGAAGTCGCAGGTGTTGTACTTTCCGGTGCAGCACTTTCCGTGGTTGAATCTGACGGAGTAGCTTCTGCCGGCAAAGGCTGAGCCGGGGCATCTGGGGTTTCTGTTTGAGTTCCCGGTGTCGGCACATTCAAATCATCCGGCACAATTGTTGAAAAATCGAAGTCGGTACCGAATCTATTTCCAAGACTTGGTAAACCCTGACCTGCCGGCGTGCTTCTATTCTGAGTCCCAGGGAAAATTGACTGACCAGCTCCACCCAAGCCGCCTAAACCGCCGAGGCTAGGCAAGCCCTGCAAACCACCACCTGAAGGTTGTCCAAATGAACCCGGTTGCTGACGCAAAAAGAGCGTCGATTTGTTAGTTTCGTAAAATTGCTCGATTTCTTCCTGCGTAATCGAAGCAAGTAGTTCTTCTGAAGGTTTTGTGTCAATTACCTGAAACGCGACCTTTGCAGGAACCGCAAAACCTGATTCCGGCAAAGAAGGCGTATAAATCCGATCTTTATTTTCATCAAAGAAAATCTGCAATTCCTTTTTGCTCGGTGCTTGCACTTTAGAAGTGAATTGTGCTACCGGAATGGCCGCAACCTCAACTTCGACGCTTCGATTCAAACGCTGAAAATATTCCCAGCGTGTGAGTGGCGTGACCGGTTCAATCGAAGATTGAAAAACCTTCATGATTGTATGAATAAGCAATTCATCCTTGATCAAATTCGCCAAGTGTGCTTCGCTGATTCGCATACCTTTACAAACATCACTGAATGTATTGTTAGTAATCATATTGCTGGTCACCATTTTAAGGTAGTCGACAACAAGATTATCGGTTACGACGAATCCTTTATCTTTCGCGTATTGAGTCAGAACCCATTGTTGAACCAATTGTTCATCTTCCAGCACCGGAGCGAGAATATTCGGTATCTGGCTCATTTGAAAAGCAGTATACTGGTCGATTCCATCCTGATTTATCACTTCTCGAATCAGGCCGATGTAAAAACTTCGTCGTGTATTCTGCTGTTCACGGAGCGCGGCCAGCATTTGCTGATCTACGTTTCCGAACCGTCGGCACTTAGCTACAAGTGACGCTTGTTCGTTACCGCTACGACCAAAGCTTCCCATGAACGAGGGAATGATAATAAAGCTGAAAATAGCGAGAATTCCAAGTGCAGCCAGGGCGTATTTTTGATATACACGAAATTTTCTAAAAGGATTGAAACCAGCCATTAAAATGCTTCCTGAATTGGTTGATGATACTACACGTAGCCGTAAAAAACCGCGGAATTCACGTTGATTTTCAAAACGGAAAATCAACATTTACCAAGCGATCAAAAATCAAAAAAAACGGCAGCGAACAGTATGTATATTTACAACAAAAAAAGTGTGGGTTTTTGGAACGCGTACCGATACAGCTCGGCGCGCAAAAACGATTCGCGCCGTATTATACCGATATTTATAATTTTGACAAACAGGAAAGTCAGAATTTTTTTAATTTTTTTTGCAGTTTCCAGAAACTTGTATGCCGTTCCCCTGGACTCGGATTTGAACGCATCCGTCTGTAAGAGTGTGGTAAACCTCAAATCCACGTATTTTCAATGCTTCAACAAAGCTTGGTTTGTACGTAAACTTTCCGCCACTAATAATTACCGTATTAGGATTTGCCCACTTCAAAAGCGGCTCGGTAAGGTTTGAGTTTCCGCCGTGATGCGGTACGAGCATAACGTCGCATTTTATTGGTTCGTTGTCCAAAAACAGAACAGGAACCGACATTTTATTGGTTTCAATGTCGCCGGTAAAGAGAATCCGTTTACTCTCATGTTCCACCAGCAGAACCAAACTTGTCGAATTCGAATTGAAATTGTCGTAGAAAATTCCCGAAGTTTCCGCGTCAAAAGCTACGCTGTTCGGATTTACGGAAAAATAATCTGTCTCTTGTGCTTTTTCAGCTTTATCTGCTTTATATTCGTATTTATATGCGTTATCCTCGCTTTGCTTGCCGAATTCAGGATGCAAAACCGAAAAATTTGTTCTCGAACTTAATTGCGGTTCACTTCCGGCTTCGACGACTACAATTTTGATTCCATTTTTTTCCAGTAGCGTTTTCAGGTCGGTGAGTTCTTTTCCGCCTTTTTTCAAGAAAAACGGAGAAACGTACACTTTGCCGAACCTGAAACGGTTCGCAAGTTCGAAAACCGCATTGTAATGGTCCGTGTCAGGATGCGAAATGAAAAGAGCGTCAATTTTCGTTTTGCCCAAATTCCACAAACTTGCAGACAAAGCGTTTACACCAATTCCCGGCTTGCTGAAACTGCCGGAATCGTAAACAACAACTTTTCCGTCCGGCGTAACAATTAAAATACTTGACCCGTGACCAACGGAAAGCACACGGACTTCAAGGCGGTTGGAAAAATTCCGTTCCCAATCTCTTACGTAACCGCTGCACCAACCGATCAGGCACCAAATAGCTAACCCAATCAAAAGGTACTTTTTTCTCGGCGAGAGTTGCGGAAACAGTGTGAAAAACGCAATTGGCACGTAAAAACCGAGCAGCCACCATTTCGACGGAGCGGGAAACCAAAAATGTCCGCCTGGAATAGAATGAAAAAAATCAAGCAGCCCTTGCAACAATGAAAACCCATACGACGCAAGATAACCGGACAAAATCGCAAGCGGCGGCGAAACCCACGCAAAAATAATTGTCGCAAAACCGTTAATCAGCGCAAATGTGAGCGGAATCCAAAGCAGCGGATTGACCAGAATCGCAACCGGCGTCACCAAATGAACTCGCTCCAATATTAACGGAAGTGACACCAACCAAATCGTAAGACTTACGAGAAACAGGTAAAT
>JBOFQC010000408.1:0-3059 GCA_051660725.1 Thermoguttaceae bacterium | reverse complement strand
TTGGTAATCAAAACGTCGCAGACAATCAGAAAAGTGAAAAGTAGAAAAGTTTTTACGATATATTAACATTAGCAAACATCGTGCCAAACACAAAAAAACGTGTTTTTTCTCAAGGCGATCTCAATAATCGCTAGTTTTTAAGCGTTTTAGTAAAGTTTGAATAATTTGACATCTCAAACATGCTAGTATCATTTTACATCACCTGTTCAATAATAAAACAGAAAAATGTAAGTTCAGAGGGGATATATGACTATTACCGTATACCTGTAATTTTGCGAATGAACAATTCTTTTAGTTAAGAATTTCAATGACAATATTACAGCATATATTGTTTAGTTGCTGTGTCAAGAATATCGCATGACGATTACAAAGAAAAAATTTCAGATTTTGCGTTCAAAAGCGATGGATTAAAACGTGAATCTCGTTGATAATCCGTTTGTCCACACGATTTTTTCGCTCTTTCAACGAGGGGTACGGCATCCATTTCCCGTTCTCTAGCTCAACTTTCACTCGCGGAATTTCGTGCCGCATTTGATAGAAAAAAATTTGGCGAAGCCCATGCCCGGGCAATATCTCCCTAGGGTGCTACGCCGAACAATTTATGCCTGAGCGGCAGGTTATTCGGCGGCTAGTATTTGTTCCCACAAATCTTTCCTGAAGACCAGTGTATCCATTAAAAAATAGCTTGGAAAACAAGAGCGGGCATTAAACTATCTTCGTAGTTTGCGGCGGGATGCACAATGTACTGGAGGTCTGGTTGAATGAAAAAATTGTCCGAAATCTTTATTTGGTAATAGAACTCGTATGCTGTTTCAAATGAATACTCATAGTGCGCTTCACTTAAGTATTCAAATGAGAATCTAACCGTGTTCGCAGACAAGCCGATACTGTCTTTTGGACGGCAATCCCAAAAACCTTTCCATGTAAAACCGAGTGTGTAAGCATCACGGAGAATGTTCCGGTCGGGGTTGCTTGTTCCGTACTCGGCGAAAAATGCGATTCCACGTGTGTCTTTTGGATCATTGCAATTTTTTCGGTAAAGCATCTGTTCCATACCACCTACGAATCCATTATCCCCTAATACAGTTCCGCCCTTATAAAGTTCCATACGTGAACTGTTGTACCAACCGCCGAGATAAAACATTCCCGGTAATTTTCCGAATAGCGAATAATGCCGTTCAATTTGGAATGGCGCATAAACGGTTCCGGCATCTGACATCCAAAACATGTCACCATTCGGCCTGGCATCGAAAGCACCGGCTTTTACGCATAAATGATCGGTTAAATAATAATATCCGGCAGCTCCCCACGCGTTGTTCGGAGCTCTCGGCAACATCGATGTCGGCATGTACGCCGGTGTGGTGTTCAAAAAATCCTGAGTCGTGCTAAGAAAGAAGAAATCAACGGCCGCATCTTGCTTACCGACTTTGAACCGGAGTCTGTCGTCCAGAAAATGATGTTTGTACCAGTATTGAGAAACCTGGGCCGGATTATCCACGTGGTATGTACATGTATTCTGAAAGTCACCGACATAATTCTGCGGACTAATGCCGTGCGCAAATCTTGTGTCTGAATAAAAAGTACCGTTTTTCCAAAGTCCGATTTTTTCGGTGTCAACTGTTAGACCAAGCTCCGCTTTTCCGTTGTAAGTGGTAGCGTTTCGAGTCTGGTATCCGCCACGCGCATTGGTATAAACTCCACCTTGATAAAGGTAACAAATGTGTACCCCTTCAAAACCGTGAAGATTAGGAAATAGCTCAGACAACAACCCTTCCGAGTGCGGCGGAACAGGTCTGGGCTGCTCCAAACCAAACCGTAAACCAGTCGAAGACTGAATCGGCAGATTCTCCTCATCCAGTTCATTGTGGTGCTGTGCTCCGTAAGCCGGATTCGGCTCCTGGTTTTCAAGCAGCTGATTCTGACCTTGAATTCCATACGCCAGATTTTGCCCTTGAATCAAGAGCATACCTAAGATTATACAACTGTATGTGAAAAAGCGTGACATGTTCGATCCGTCGGTCAGAAAAAGTTGTCTTTAAGAATACCTAACCCGGTATTCACATTATACTTCTCGCAACGGACGTATCGGCTCATACTGTACACTTTCTCTACGCAAGTTCTTTACAAGCGGCTTGTAGCGATTATGCCGATTTTGCTTTTTACTTTGGTAATTCGACCCGAAAAGTTGCGCCTTTGCCGGGGCCGGGGCTCGACGCTTCGATTCTACCGCCGTGATTGGTCACGATTCTGTGTGTAATGGCAAGGCCGAGACCGGTTCCCCGCCCGTTTTTTCCGTGAGTAAAGAACGGCTCGAACACGTTTTGCAGAATTGACGGTTCCATTCCGCAGCCGTTGTCTTCGACCTCAAGCACGGCATTTTTTCCGTCCTGCGAAAGTTTTATACGCACATAACCGCCCGGCTGAATGGAATCCAGACCGTTTGTGATCAGATTAAGCACAACTTGCTTGATTTCCTGCGGATTTACGGTTACGCAAACTTCGTCCGGCATACTTAAACGGACCTCTTTTTCTTTGTAATTTCCGAGGTGCGCGACGAGTTCCACCATTTCCTGCACAATAGCCGAAAGGTTCGCTTTTTCTTTCGCTCCTTTTTCCGTGCGGGCAAAATCCAATAGCTTCTCGGTAATCGTTTTGCACCGAAACGCTTCGTTTTGGATCATTTTCAAGTATTTATTAAGAATCTCAAGTTCTTTCGGTTCATTTGGAACGGTGTTTTCATGCCGACCATTATTATTATCGAGCGAACTTGAATTTACAATGTCAGACGAATCAGCAACGTTTTTGAGAATCGGTTCCAAACGCCGTTGCAGCGACTCGGCACACATGGAAATCGAAGCGAGCGGATTGTTTATTTCGTGGGCAACTCCAGCGGCCAGAAAACCGACACTTGCCAAGCGTTCGTTTCGCACCGCTTCCTGAGTTCTTTTGGCAACTTGCTCGTCGAGGTCGTGCCGAATGGCTTCGAACTTTTCGGTCATGTCATTCATTGCGTCCGCCAGTTCTGCCATTTCGTCGTTTGTTTTCAGCACGATTTTATA
>JBOFQC010000407.1:0-2026 GCA_051660725.1 Thermoguttaceae bacterium | reverse complement strand
AGAAGAGGTATTTTCGTCCTCGTAATGTTGGTAGGCTGGTGGAACGGAACTTGGAGCAGGCGACGGCGACACCTTTGCCGGCGACGCTATTGATCTCGAAGTTTGTGGCGGTGCCGTATCGTTTGATCTCGTAGAAGGTTGAGCCGTTGTCGAAGATTTCTTTCGTTTTGAAAGGTCTAAATCATCCGCGCCTGATGCAACTGAATTGCTCGAATTTCTTTCGTTTGCCGGAAACGGCTTCGGAGGAAGAGCTATACTTCTTTTCTGCGGTTGTGGTGTGGCAGCGGACTCTTTATTTGAATTATCATCCGATTCAGAATCAAAAATTGGACGTGAACGTGCGTCTTCCGCTACACTACGAGTACCAGAAACGGTTCGTATTGCCCCCATTGGATTATGTTCGACAACAACCAGAGGGCCGCTGTTACGCACCAACGGCTTCGCATTGGCTAATGGAGTGATACGTTTTAGTGCAGATTCTACCGACTCGTTTTCGGTACTTGTCCGTTCTTGTTGCGGTTCTGGAGATTTTCTCGTCGGATGATCAACTGACGACCTCTCCATTTTAACAGATTCACCCATTATTGAGGAATCTGGATACTCAAGAGACTGAGCCATGCACGGTTTGCCGCCCAAAAGTGGAAAATCTTGGCATGTAATTCCAAAACCGGAACAGAGCCACAACGAAGCGAAAACGCCCAGATAAGTAAAAATATTTGCCGAAAAAATACTTTTCGGACCGCTCGAACCAAATTTTTCCAATGAAATTCTAATCATTTCCACTCCTTCGGAAACAAGTTTTTCTATACTGTAATAGAATATTCAATCATTACCGCCTTGCTTGGCAATGATTTAAGTATGCTTAAACAGGTAAATCAGATTTTTCAGATTTTATCTGATTTGCCAATAATCTATACTATGTGTCGTCATTTACCGCAACTTTCCTTGCTTAACTATTCAAAAAAGCAAAAATTTCAGATGTTTTTGACACACGCGAAAAAATTTAGCAGGTTCGTTTAGCTTTACTTGCGTCAAGATTATTCTCGAAAATTTTTTCGTTATCTGTTAGCCTTTAATCATAGGTAGTCCAGTTTCTCCGAAACTGGAGCGACTTCCAAAGAAAGTCGCCTACCAAGCTGATACATCATAACAAAAAACATCTTTTTGGTCCAGAGGAATTTTTGCAGTATACTACTTTATAATGTACCAAGTACATCCGCCGGCTGGCACGATAACTGGCAATTCAATTTCGTACTTGCGGTTGAGCTGGTACTGATTTACATCGGTTTCGTCATGGTTGGAAACTTTTGCGGACTCTGTCAAGCCGGTATAATACAGTGGCACGGTAATCATTCGGCTAACTTCCTCACTCGTCGGGTTGTAAATCATAAGAAGCCCTTTTTCCTCAAGCTGCGGATTCACATGTAAAATGTAATCAATGTCCCTACCATCAGCACGGCGTAAGTGGATAATGTCAGAATCCAAAATGTCACGGTGTTTCTTGTAAAAATCGACGTATTTTTTTACAACCGCTTTGGTTTCTTCCGTGTCGTAAAGTCTCGGTCCTCTGTAACACGCCTGTACACCGGCCCCGAAGTTATTCGCAAGGTGACGCTCGTAATCGACCAGATTCTCGCAGAGCGGTTCCATTGTTGCCGCCGGGCCTCCTCCGTGATACTGCGTAAGAGGCACGAACATCCAACCCATTGAATTCTGCTTGGTCCACGTCCCGTCATAAATGTTTTGGCGTCCGTGAATCACCTGCTGCGCTCTTGGAAGCGACCAGTTTGTTTCGCGGTAACCCATACCGGTTTTGTTCGAACCGTTAAGGAAATACCAGTCTGGTACATTCAAATAAATGCCGCGTCCCCGGCACCAGCGGTAAAAGTCGGTTATTTTCTTCCACTGCGTATACTGCGAATCGGCAAGTCCGTCATGTCCCGGATGAACGCTTGACGCACAGTAATCACCTGGATACGAACCGTCATGTTCGAGCATGTTGAATCCGGTTTTGTCGTAAAAATTA
>JBOFQC010000406.1:0-2912 GCA_051660725.1 Thermoguttaceae bacterium | reverse complement strand
AATCGAGAATCCAGTTCGGCTGGACCCATTCGAGAATGTCATAATGTGGTGTCAGAAGCACGGCCTTACCTTTTGGGTTTGCGCGACGCCATGCTTTTTGGAACGCTTGGGAACCGATCTGCGCAATGCGGCGGTCAATAACTGACGTAAATTCATCAATCACAACATGTTGCGGCTTTTCACAAATCAAACGAGCAAGCCCGGCACGGAACTGTTCGCCGTTGGACAGCACCCGGAACGGTCTTAGCCAAGCCGGAACGTCACCCAGTCCTACACTTGCTAACGCACCGGTCACTTCGTCGAACGAGCCGTTTGGCACAATGGCGTCAATAATCGGTTTATCTTGCGGCCACCGTTTGTAATAGTCGTGAATCTCGGTGCCGCCGCCGAAAATCTGCTTCCCGACCGATGTTTTACCGCTCCCGGACGGCCCGACAACAACGCCGATGTTCCAGTCGCCCGAAAGGTCGAGTTCGACGTCGAGGTTGAAATTGCAGCCTGATTCGGCGTTAAACAGGCTCTTGACACGAGCCGCACGGTACGAATCATAATCGTCGCAAGTGTGGCGTATCTCAAGCGTTGTTAAGCTGTTACGATTTTGCATTTATAGCCCTCCTTCCTCAAAAAATTGTAAACTTCCTCCTGATGGTTTTCGCCATCACAGATAACAATGACGCCGTATTGCGGCGTATTCCCGGCAAGGGAGCAATTCACCCGTTGCGTTGTAGTTGGCTTTTGAATCATTATAAAACGACTTCAGTTCGTCGGTGAGTTTTTCAATATCCGCAAGTCGGGTGCCGCGACGACGAGGTGCTTTCGCCTTTGGTGACACCGCCTGAAGCCCATCATCTATCAACGCCATGTTCGCTTGTACCGAATAATCACTTTGCGGCTCCAACAATTCCTCAAGCGAAAAGGTGTCGTTGGGAAGGTACTCTTTCATTTCGTGAACATCACGCTTCAGTAGAACAATCAGCGTTGCAGTAAGTTTGTTGCCAAACGTGCTTTGCAGCAATTTACGCTCCGTCCAATGTACCTGCCTTACCAAAAAGTATTCGCGGTTTTTCCGCCGTCCCAGATGCCAAATTGCGTCTTTTTCCACGACACCATACGGCGACCCAAACCCCAACGCCGCCGAAATTCGGTTGATAAAAACAGTCTCGATAATATCCCATTGGCGCAGTTCGTGCGGCTCTACTCTGCAAGGACCGCAGTCGGCGCAGGAGGCTAATATCGCATGCTTTCCGCCGACTTCAATATAGTGCAGTTCGCAATCGTTGCCACAGCTGCATTGATACCAATCGGCATCCGCCGATGGCCGGAGCCAACCGGCGTCAACGAGCGTCTCAATTTCCGATTTACTATCATAAAGCAGCGGTGAATAGTGTCCGGGGTTTTTATCAACCCACCGACAAAGCAGCTTCTTGAACGCAATTTGCATCGGATTTGGTAGTATTTGTGTCACTTTCTATTCTCCATTGTTTCAAGTATTTATGTGCAAGTTCAACCAAGTCCGGCTGCTGATTTTTTAGTGTGCATGAACACGGAGTTTTTACTTCAAAAGTCAAAGTTCGCTTTCGCCCGCCTGTAAGGGAGCGTTTTTCCATGCGAAACTTTACGTAGGTCACCACCGCATCTGTGAGTGCAAATGGCAAGTGGCTGCTCATCGCTCTCTCACGGGCTGTTCGGGTTCGCTTGGAAACAAACATGACTTCCTCTTGGTGTTTCTTCCACGAAAGCGTCAACTCCACAACTTGAAAATTTACGCTGTCGTCTGGATCAGTATACAGCGTAAAATCAGGATCAAGCAGCATATTGAGAGTGTATGGTATACGTTCTTCGTTCTTTGGCACCACTTCGAGAATGTGTTTGAGAAATATTTCTTCAAGCTCGCCGCGCAGTTTCTTTGGAATTTTTGCGCAAACCTCAGAGGTGCCTTCGGCACTGTCATAAGCGAATACCACCTCGAATGTCTGTCTTTTCGATTCGTAAACAAGGTTGTTGTTATCGTCGTGACTCAAAGAATCCTGAACGTAATCATCCGGGTAGGCAAAGAAATAGTACGTCCCGTTCGCTCGTTCACGCAATTCTACGGTACAGACAAAGCCACGCCCCTGCTTTTCACGAAAGAAATTCTGAATCGCAGTTTCGAGAGCGGATTTGGTGTCATCGTCAAATTTCGGCTTCATTCTCGGTAAATCCAGCCGCTTTTCCCACCATGAAAGCGAGTCCGTTTGCAAATACTGGTGGGCAGTGTCAAACACGTTTCTGTCGTAAAGCCATGCCGCAAGAGATTTTGAATATACGTTCATTTCAGAGTGGAAATACGTATCCCATTTCTCGCTCTTTTGTGTAGAAAGTGCTGTTTCCGCCAGTATATCCATGCCGGGTTTACAGGCGAGCGCGTGAATATGCCGTAATGTCATTTCGGCTTCATTACGTTTATCGTTCGGCAACTCGTCGAACAATTTTAGAAAAATCTCAATCTCGCGAGCTTTGATTTTAGCCCAGTCGAAGTCAATATCTTCCGCTCCAAAAAAATCAAAGAATTCGCGTAGCAGAGTTCTGTTTACAGAGCGAAACACCGTACTCATGTTAAATTGTCTTGCCATAAAAAAGGTCTCCTTTTGTAAAAATTAGTGGGGGGAATTTAAAAAGAAAAACTGCCTAGAATTTATTCGGGGGGAATGACACCAAGAATGGAGTACAGAATCCAAGACAGTCTTTCTACTTGCGGTTCGGTTGAACCGTTGATAAACACTTTGCGCGCAGATACTTACGCAGCTATAAAGTGTTAGTCAAATTGTAAAAATTAGTCTTGTTCCTCCTATGACAGCGACTCTCGCGAGCTGCCCTAAAAGCCGACCCAACACTGATCGACCAAGCTGGAAATGCCAACGCTATAACGCTTC
>JBOFQC010000405.1:0-2862 GCA_051660725.1 Thermoguttaceae bacterium | reverse complement strand
CCAACGACAAAGGTCGAAGTAGTGAACGCCGTTGTTACCAATTTCACCGTTTCCGGTATTCCAGACCGAGTGCCACTTATAAGGGACAAGATTTTCGTGGTACGGCGTCATTTCAGCTGGTCCGATCCAAAGATTCCAGTTCAGATTCGCTGGCGGATCAGTTATCGGCTTGAAACCAAGCGGTCCACGTGGTCGGTGACAGTAAACCTTTGCGGCAATTAGTTTTCCGTACTTATTTTGTCGAACCGCAGCGGTTGTTTGAGCCCAATATTTGTCACTGCGACGTTGTGTGCCGTGCTGGATTAGCCGATTATATTTTTTCGCTGCTTCGAGAAGACGGCGGCCTTCAAACAACCGTTGACTGCATGGTTTCTCAACGTAAACATCTTTCCCGGCCTGAGCCGCCCAGATTCCCATAAGAGAATGCCAGTGATTACACGAAGCAACAGCAACGGCATCAATGGTGTCATCTTCGAGCATTTTGCGGATATCGGTTTCGGATTTCGGAGCGTTACCGAATTTCTGCTCAACTGATTTCGCGGCTGCACCAGCACGGTTGGCGTCAGCGTCAACCACGCATGAAATATTTACGTTGTTAAGTTTTCCGAATTCGCCGATATGTTCGTTACCGCGTCCTCCGCAGCCGGCAATTGCAATGTTTACCCGGTTATTTGCACCCGACACTTTTGAATACGACGTTGCCGTCAAACCGTTAAACGTCGAAACCGAAGCGGCAATAACAGCCGTGCTTTTTAAAAACTCGCGTCTTGTTGTTTTGGACATGTTTGTTTATTGGGTTAAAGGGTGAACAGGTGAGCAGGTGAATCAGCGAGCAGCAGACGTAAGTCTGCCGGTAAAAAGTGAGCAGGTTAACAGGTGATTTCTAAATCCGGGCTTATCACTTATCACCTCTTTACCTGTTCACCTCACACCTGCTCACCTATCCACCTATCTCTTCTTTTTCTCATTCATCTCCTACGTTTCCGAAAATCGAGATGCTCGGTTTTTCGCCGGCTTTGTTTTCAATCTGCACTTTGCCTTTGAACATGTTGCCGGAAATTACAGCTTTCTTAATATTTTCGCCTAAAAATATTTGCGGCATGTTTTCCTGAAAATCACAAGCGTTAATACTCACGTTGCCGCCAAGCGCTTGAATTGCCGGAACGGTGATCCGTTCTTTTTTGTCGCTGCGCCATTGGTTTTCGTCGCGGTCCTTGAATCCCCACTGCACGAAAGTACAGTCGCTGAACCCAACTGTTCCGCTACCTTCTATTACAGCAATCTGCCTGCACGGTCCCCAAAAAGCACAATTCGAGAAACGGACCGCACCCTTGTTCGTTTCCGCGACTTTCACCATTGTCGGATCAGGTCCGTGAAATGAAACGAATTCGCCGTTTGTGATTAAAATTCCCATTGGAGCACTGTCATCAACTTGCACTGCCGTGTAACAGTCGTCGGCACCGATTCCCAGAAAATTGCCGTTCGTGACACCAGCTTCCGATTTGATGAATTTGTATCCGACGTTATAACCGAAACAAAATGTGTTATGCACATACTGCCAGTCGGTTCGTCCGAACAAAAACGCGACTCCGTTTTCCATTTGCCATTTGAAAAGATTCGGTTTCATGCTCCACCACGGATTAAAGTGGACGTTTTCCAAACGGCCAATGTCGTAAATCGAATCAATATACACGCCGATTTTTAACGGTTGACCACTGATGTTGCGGATGAGGTGCCTCTCGTTTTTAGAAGCGTCAATTCCCTTGTAAGGATTGAGGAGTTCGCATTCCAGAATCGCCGGATTCTTGCCCCGCATTGTAACCGACCAAGGATACGCAACCGGCGTGTCGTCGTCTTTTTGGTTAGGGTAATAAATACAAACCCCTTTCAGTGTGCAGTTTGTGTTTAGTGTGATAAACGCATCACTTTCTTCCACTCCTTCATTTGCGTAAACAAGGAAAGTGGTGCCGTCATTGGTCGGCTTCGGCAAACCTGTATCACGTAATCCGTTATGTGCTGGAACTGATTCCCACACGCCTTTAAGTGTGACGCCGTTCGGAAACTTTAACGAACCGTCAAAACGGTAATTACCACGTGGAGCAAACACCACTTGCACATCGGATGTTGCAGCGGTGTCAAGTGCTTTTTGAAATGCTGCGGTGTCATCTGTCTTGCCGTCTCCAACTGCTCCGAACTCTTTAACATTCAACGAGTTTTCCTCGCCTTGCGTCAAGGTCCAGGCCGAACCTGATAAAATCGAGCAAATAAACAGTAATGATAAAATGTATTTTGTTCTCATGGAATAAAGGGGGTGTTAACCATTACAAATTGCTTGTGCTTCCTTAAAAACACGTTCAAGAGTTTCCGGGCCTTGGAAAGACTCGGCGTAAATTTTATTTATGTTCTCCGTTCCGGAAGGACGGGCGGCGAACCAATTGTTTTCGCTCATGATTTTCAAGCCGCCAAGTGGGGCACCATTTCCGGGCGCGTGTGTTAAAATCGAAATTATCGGTTCACCGGCAAGTGTTTTCGCTTTAACTTCTTCCGGCTTAAGCTGCATAATCGCTTGTTTTTCAGCAAGCGACGCTGGGGTGTCAATTCGTGAATAAACCGCTTTGCCAAATTGCTGCTCGAGTTTTTCATAATGTTGTGACGGGTCTTTGCCGGTTTTCGCAAATATTTCAGCTGCGAGCAAATCCAAAATGATACCGTCTTTGTCGGTTGTCCAGACGGTGCCATTTTTTCGCAGGAAACTCGCGCCGGCACTTTCTTCACCGCCGAAACCAAGCGTACCGGTGTACAAACCGTCAACGAACCACTTGAATCCGACAGGAACTTCGTAGAGTTTCCGGCCAAGACTAG
>JBOFQC010000404.1:0-9912 GCA_051660725.1 Thermoguttaceae bacterium | reverse complement strand
CGGGAAATTCACCGCTGAAGCTCCCGATTATGCAGGACGCTGGGTAAAAGAAGCGGACAAAGACATTTGCCGTAACCTGAAAGAACGTGGAATTCTGTTCCTGCATGAGCAGTACCTTCACGACTACCCGTTCTGTTGGCGGGCTGATGATGATCCGTTAATCCAGTATCCTCGCAAGAGCTGGTTCATTCGCACAACGCAGTTTAAGGACGAAATGTTGAAGAACAACGCCAAGATTAACTGGCTGCCTGAACATATTAAAGAAGGGAGATTCGGCAACTTTCTGGAATCAAATGTTGACTGGGCACTTTCTCGTGAAAGGTACTGGGGGACGCCGCTTCCTATTTGGGTTTGCGAAGAAACCGGCAAAATGGAAGCAATTGGCTCGTATGCGGAACTCCTTGCGAAACCGGGAGTTACCGGCGTGGACGTTTGGGAAAACGCCAAAAAAGCGAATCCAACACTCGCCGAAGATTTGAAAGTACACAAGCCGTACATTGACGCAATTTCTTATGATTCGCCGTTCGCGCCGGGCAAAAAAATGTTCCGGGTGCCGGAAGTAATCGACTGCTGGTACGACTCCGGTTCAATGCCGTTTGCCCAGTGGGGGTTTCCGCATCAGGAAAACTCAAAAGAAATCTTCGGACAGAATTTTCCTGCCGATTTTATCAGTGAAGCAATTGACCAGACACGCGGTTGGTTTTATTCGCAGGTTGCCATTTCCACGCTGCTGTTTGGTGGTAATACGCCAAATACTGCGGAAGTGGAAAACCAAGTACGCCTGGAAGGCAAGTACCCGCATCCGTTCAGAAACTGCATTGTGCTCGGATTAATGCTCGGCGAATATGGGCAGAAAATGTCGAAAAGCAAACGTAATTATCGAGAGCCGAGAGAGATTTTCGACAAGTACGGAGCGGATGCGCTGCGTTGGTATTTCTTTGCGAACCAAACTCCGTGGACTTCGATTCGGTACAGTGAGCAAGCGATTAAAGACAGCATGCCGGACTTTATTATACGTCTGACAAACGTGGTGTCGTTTTTCGACGTGTACCGTAAAATTGACAACTTCGACCCGGCAACATCAGCGCCGGCAAGAGCGGTGTCAAATCGGAGCGAACTTGACCGTTGGATTTTGAGTGAGCTTAACATTACTAATAAATTGGTAATCGAGTTAATGGACGCATACGACCACTTCTCGGCTTGCGCAAAGTTGACGGAATTCGTGGATTCACTTTCGAACTGGTATGTCCGCCGAAGTCGTGACAGGTTCTGGAGTTCCGCAAACGCAGCACAGGAAGAAGTGCAGTCTAAAATTGACGCCTACTTCACACTTTACGAATGTCTTGTCACTACTGCGAAAATGATTGCTCCGTTTGTGCCGTTTTTAGCGGAACGGATGTGGGAAACGCTCGGAGTTGGAAACGAAAGCGTGCATTTGTGTGACTACCCGGCGCCAGACGAATCTGTAATTGACACCACGCTTTCCAATCGTATGCGGATTGCACGGGAAATCGTTTCACTTGGTAGAAATGCGAGAATGAACGCGAAACTAAAAGTTCGCCAACCGTTAAGTGGTGTCGAAGTCGTGTTGGTTGACCAGAGTGAGCTCGACTGGCTTACCGACCAAGTAGAATTAATTGAAGAGGAATTAAACGTAAAATCGGTCAAATTTATTGAAAAGGCCGACCAGTACATTTCGTATTCGGTTCTGCCAGACTTTAAAAAACTCGGTCCCAAATTGGGTAAACGGCTCCCGGAAGTCAAGAAACTTTTATCCGAAGCGGACGGTGCCAAGCTCCTTGCCGAGATGGATAAAAACGGAAAAATTGTGATCTCGCTCGGAGATTCGCAGATTGAGTTGACACCGGACGAGATTCAAATTCGTCTGCAAGCTAAAGACGGTTGGGCGGCAGCACAAGGTCCGCTTTGTGTTGTTGTGCTTTCAACCGAATTAACAGATGAACTTCTTGCCGAAGGAAGGGCAAGAGAACTCGTCCGCTTAATCCAGGACAGACGCAAAGAAATGGGTTGCGAATACGCTGACCGAATTGTGGTGTCAATTGCCACTGCCAGTGACAAAATTCTGGGCGCAATTCAATTGTTTGCCGATTACATCAAGGGCGAAACGCTCTGTACGGAGCTGAAAATTTCAGCAACCGCATCACCTAATTCAATTGACGCCAAAGTTGACGGCGAAGCCTTGAAGTTCCTGCTTGAAATAAGGAATTAGGAAGACGTTAGACATTAGACGTTAGATAAGTTTTGGTGAACAGGTGAGCAGGTTATAGGTGAGCAGGAAGGGAGAAGATTCACCCTGATACTTATTCCCTATTCACCTATTCACCTATTCACCTATTCACCTATTCACCTATTCACCTATTCACCTATTCACCTGCTCACCTGCTCACCTATTCACCTGCTCACAACATGTATATCATTGGAATCGACCTCGGAACAACAAACTGCGTGCTTGCTTATTCACTGCTGGGTGAAGACAAGCCGGAGGTTAATCTTTTGCCGATACCGCAGCTTGTGGCACCGGATACAACAGAAAACCGCGATTCGCTCCCGTCATTTTTGTACTTGTCTGAAGACGGTAAAATTGTGACCGGCGAATTCGCTCGCAGACGTAGTGCAGAAGTACCGGACAGGACAATAAGCGCGGCAAAATCGTGGTTATGCTATTCGAAAGTTGACAGGCGTGCACCAATACTGCCTTGGAACTCGCCGGCTGAAGTTTCGAAACTGTCACCACTTACAGCAACGCAGAAGTATATTGAGTACCTGATAAAAACCTGGGAAACGGCTTTTCCTGACGCTCCGATTACGCAGCAGGAAGTGGTGTTAACGGTCCCCGCTTCGTTTGACGCCAGTGCTCGTGAACTCACTCGGGAAGCGGCAATTGCGGCAGGCTTGTCAGCAGAAAAACTCACATTCCTTGAAGAACCACAAGCGGCAATTTATGCGTGGCTTGAAGAAGTAGGCGACAATTGGCGGAAAGAATTGAAAGTCGGTGACACCTTGTTGGTTTGCGACATTGGAGGCGGAACAACCGACTTGACGCTTGTTGGTGTTGAACAGGAAAACGGCGAATTAATCCTGAAACGAATCGCAGTTGGAGATCACTTGCTTGTTGGCGGTGATAACATGGATTTGGCTCTTGCACACCACGTTGCGGAATTGCTTGCCGAAAAAGGGACGAAACTTGATGCCTGGCAGGCGGTGTCACTCTGGCACAGCTGCCGCGCCGCAAAGGAATCGCTGTTGACGCCAAAAACATCAAAAACTGGAAAAGACAACACAAGAGAGTCCGCTGCGGATTCTTTTCCAATTTCAGTTTTGGGACGTGGTACGAAACTTATCGGCGGCACAATAACCGTTGACGTGAAACGGGAGAAAGTCGAGTCGCTTTTAACGGACGGCTTTTTTCCGCAGTGCGAATTGACAGACCGGCCCAAGCGTCGTGCCGTGAGCGGGTTCAGGGAACTTGGTTTACCATTTGAAAACGACACTGGTATTACTCGTCATTTAGGAGCGTTTCTTTCCTCGCACAACGCAAAACCTGCGTATATCTTACTTAACGGAGGTGTATTTAAAGCGAAAGCATTACAGGAACGGCTTTTTGACACCTTTGAAAATTGGTTCCCAAATGAACGGCCTGCGCAATTGGAATCAGGGGCAGGCCTCGATAATTCAGTTGCACGTGGTGCTGTGTATTACGGCTGGGCGAAACAAAAAGGTGGTGTCAGAATTCGGGGAGGCACCGCCAGATCATATTACATTGGATTCGAAACCGCCGGCCTTGCAATTCCCGGCGCTCCGAGACCGCTCAAAGCGCTTTGCGTGGCACCGTTCGGAATGGAAGAAGGAACCGAAACTGACGTTCCTTCTGAAGAAATTGGACTTGTTGTTGGTGAACCCGCCCATTTCAGATTCTTCAGTTCGACCACACGGAAAGAGGATAAGCCGGGCGCTCTTCTCGGTTCGTCACACATCGCCGAGTTGGATTCAAATGGTGTCGCAAGTGATGAATCCGCCAGTGCCGACATATTCGAAACCGATTCAATGGTAACGGTGTTGGAAGTGTCTGATGTAAACGGAAACACAATTGACGATTACGTTCCGGTTAAATTTCACACAAGTGTTACCGAACTTGGTGTCATGGAGTTGTGGTGCAATTCAACGATTTCCGACAACCGTTGGAAACTTGAGTTCAGCGTGCGGGAAGATGCGAATTGATCTGCTTCAGGCATTGTTATACCGGAGCCCGGCATGGGCGGTGCGCTTCGCGTGAAGTCTTCCGCCTCCCGTTGGTCGGCTCTGTTCCCGAGTTTTCCAATGTTGGAACTGATCATCCTCTGATTTCCCAACATTTGAAAACATGCAATTTATGCCGGGCGACTGTATAGAAGCCGACTTTAGGTCGGCGTTGTATCCTAATAAATCACGCTTCATCGTAACTTACACTTTCAACTTTCATTTCGGTGTAGTACAACGGTTATTTCAAACCCAACATACTGGCAATTGGCTCCATAATCGGGCTGGTCAAAACCGAAGATTGAGCGGTCCAACTCCACATGTTGCGGATGAGATCGTACAACATCATGCCAGCAATTGCGAGGAATAAAACGCACGGCATCATCAGTCCCCACACTGCTCCGCCACTGTAACGAGGTTCATAAGGTGAAGACGCAGCACTGACGGCAGTTGGAGTTACAGATACGGCGGCACTACTAAACGCAGCCGGGTCACCCATGTCGAAGCCAGCACTCGAGACCGGTTCCGAAGCAGCGAAATCCGACGAGTCAATAGGCTGATCTCCGAATTCTTGCTCCGAGAACATATCGGCCGAACCAAGATCGGCGTCGCCAAATCCGCCGAACGGTGAATCTTCCCCTTCCAACGAAATTACTTGAGAAGAACTGTCGAGATCGTCGTCACCATCAGCTTCGGCAACCAATTCGAATTCATTACCCCCGTCTTCGCTAAGCATCGTCGGAAGTTCAGAGTCTTCGGACGAAATCGCCAAAATATCACTATCTTCGTCAAGTTCCAGAACATCATCATCTGCAATTGAGACGTCGTAAGAATCGCCCGAATCGTCAACTAACGAGATGCTGCTGTCGCTGGTCAATTTCAGGTCACTAGGTGTTCCGAGTACAATGTCGTCGTCTTCGGCATCCGAACCGGCACCTGCCAAGTTGATATCACTGGCGTTTTTGCTGAGATTTATTCCACTGCCATTTCCAAGTGCAGGTACTGCCGAATCTTCTGATAGATCGAGTGAAAGCCCATCATCTATGTCGTCGAGGGCCAGTTCGAGTCCGTCATCTTCGGAAATCGCGGAGTTGGCCAACATGGTTGGTTGATCTTCTTCGTCATCATCACCACCAAACGACAGACTGTCTTCAAGGTCGCCGAGAGACAATTCATCTTCATCCAATTCAGCTTCGGCGGCTTTATTACGGCGTTTAATCATTTCAGCGTATGCCGCTTCAACATCCTCTTTTCGGAATTTCCAGTTAGAGCCGTCACGGAACGCTCGTATTTGGCTCTGTTCTCTCATCCGATTGACTTCACCCGGTGTCAATTTCAGCACTTCGGCTGTACGTTCTAAGTTGTAGTATTCTTGAGCCATTTTGAAAATGTTTAATTAGTGGATGAATGTATACCGTAAAACGTCATGGCGGTGCGCTTCGCGTGAAGTGCTCAGCCTACCGTTGGTCAGGAAAGGTAACCTTCTCTTTTTCCCCGCCGTTTGAAATGTAACTTTATTGCCGTTGAACAGTATATATTTACTTCGCAAACTTACTGATTAAGCTCTCTTAAAGTCTTGTCAATAAACTCGGGTAGTGGATCAGCTCCGTTGTAAACTCGTAATTTCAAGTCTCCGGCGATTTCCCGAACACTTTTTAATTGGATTTTATATTCTTCGTCAAACCAAACTTTATATACAGCAATACGTTGTGTCTCAGGATCAACAACTGTAATAAGTTGTGCCTGTTCATTTGGTAGGTTGTAGAAACTTACCAACCATTTTGGCGGCTGCGGTAACACCGGCAC
This sequence comes from Thermoguttaceae bacterium, assembly GCA_051660725.1. Lineage (GTDB taxonomy): Bacteria > Planctomycetota > Planctomycetia > Pirellulales > Thermoguttaceae > JAVBSX01. The sequence goes on along the minus strand of JBOFQC010000404.1, from coordinate 3,849 downwards.
TGCTAACGCCGGACCGTTTCCACCACTTTTTATCTGGTATTCCTGATAACTCTGTTGTTGGCCTTGTGCGGATTGTACTTGTCCTTGCGCGAAAACAATATCTCTCACATACGTTAAAAGTGCGCTAACCGATATGATTAGTACCGACATCAGTGCAACTGCACAAAACTGTTTCAGTTTCATTTTTTCTAACTTCCTTGTAATCGTGTCATTGGGTTTCGTCAAAACCATTGCCATCATTTCAATAAACGGCACAGCTATTTGACTGTTTTCGTGATTTTTTTGCTCCAGTTCCTGCGACGACCCGTAAAAAACAAATAAAGCGAATCCCTTTTGGCTTAAAACGTAGGTAATTGCAGTAAACCTTATGTAACTGATACTAGCCTAAAAACTTGAAAAAAGCAACCCCACACACTGATATGCAAAGGCAGTATAACATATTTTTTTAGCTAATTGACAATTCTTTTGTAATTTTTTTATTTTCTCTATCTTAACAAAACACAAAGCTATGTCATCTACTTGGGAACATGTTGAGTGCCTCCAAAAGACACATCCTGCTTTCGCAACCTAGTCACTCATAAAACTTTTCGTCCGCCAATCCTTGAAGTCCAGCAATTGGAGTTGAACACTTAAAATCTATAGGCTGAAATCTAACGTCTGAAGTCCGGCGTCTAAAAAATTAAATACTCTATTTTACTGACAAATACATTTTTGGAAGGTATAATGTTTCATTGTATATAGGAGTTATTGTAGGAATAATATTGCGACTTTTCATGTTGCACAGAATTTACCGATTATGAGGTGATTTAATGTCAAACTTAACACTTGACGACATTACACAACGAGCCCTTAGCTTAGGAATAATAACGCCGGTTCAGTTACAAGAAATGTGGACCTCATTTGGTACACAGAATATTGATGCCGAGCTTTTCTTGCAGGAAACGGTTCGTCAAGGTTTTCTGACAAACTATCAGGTTGAACGCTTGATGAGCGGCGAAACAACCGGTTTCTACTTTGGCGATTACAAAGTTCTTTATCATATCGGAGCGGGCACTTTTGCACGAGTATATCGGGCTACACACAAGACTTCCGGCAAAATCGTTGCCGTTAAGGTTTTGCGTGCCAGATTCTACGACAACCAGGAAATCATCAACCATTTTGCGCACGAAGCGGAGCTGGGAATCGAACTGCGTCACCCGAATATTGTGCCGATTTTCGAGGTGAAATCAGAAGATCGCTTGCATTTCATGGTTATGGATTTTATTGAAGGACAGACTTTACGCGATTTCCTGAAGATTCGGAAAAAAGTTGATCCGAAGATTACGACCCGTATAATAATGGACATCTGCAGCGGTCTCGACTACGCGGCCAAACGTGGGTTGCAGCACCGCGACCTGAAACTCAGCAACGTGCTTCTTTCAAGCATGGGCAAAGCAATGTTGGTCGACTTCGGTTTGGCGGCAATCTCCGAAAACACCGATTTAACAAGTGCGGAAATACGGAATCAACGCTCTATTGATTACGCCGCTCTTGAACGTACAACGGGTGTAAAACGAGACGACAAGCGAAGTGACATTTATTTTCTCGGCTGCATATACTACCACTTATTGACCGGCGAAGCACCGCTGTTCGAAACCAAAGACCGTTCGAAACGGCTCGACAAAAACAGGTTTTATAACGTCAAACCGATTCAAAATATTGATCCGTCAATACCACGTGCCGTTACCCTTGTGGTAAACAAGGCGATGTCAATGGATGTGACCAAACGTTACCAATCAATGGGCGAAATGTACGCCGATTTGGAGGTTTGCGCTCGCAGACTGGCCGACGGAACCGCTAATGAAGGGATTACGAGCAATCAAATTGACGTCCGGTTGGTGCAAGTTGGCACCACTGTTCCGAAAGAAAAACAGAAATCCGTGATGATTGTCGACTCAAATGTCGAACTACAAGGAATTTTCCGTGAATCGCTTAAAAAAGATGGGTACCGTGTACTGGTTGCTTCGTCCGCTGAACGTGCAGTTGACCGCTTACTTGACGACGTTTCGGTTGCAGACATTGTTATTTTCAACGCTCAATCTCTCGGCGAGGCTGCACTTACCGGTTTTAACACGTTGGCGCAAGATAATTACACCAAAGGACTTCCGCAGATTCTTCTTATTGAGGATAAGCAAGCCGACTTCGTAAAACAAGTTGAACGAAGTGATAACCGGATGGTGTTGCTTATGCCGATTACAATGAAGATTCTTAAAGAAAACCTCGGTAAATTACTTGGTATATTACCAGTTGAACCGACACCTCAAGTGGCGGCACAAGTCAGTAACTTGACTAATATATTACAACAGCCGACAGAAGATAACTCTGTTGAGAAAAATATTGAAGATATGTTTTCAAGCAATGCCTTGCATGTTGATCCAAGTAAAGTTGATTCAGGTGAAAGTGACGAAGAACCAAATGACGACCACATCTTCGACGACGATTCGGCTAGCGAATCAATGCAGGAAAACAACGAGTCGCAGGGTGCCGACTCTGATCCCCAAGTTGAGTTTGACGACGACGAAGAAGAAGAGGAAGAAGATGATGATGACATTGCTCCTGTAAAAAAGCCGTTTGGTTACAAGGAAGCCCTTGCCGAGCGAAGTGGTGCCAATGAAGACGAAAAGTACGCTTCAATTGCCGATGCGATTTTGGAATCAGCGGTTCCTTCTCTGCTGAAAAAAGCTGGCGGTGAACCTGAGGAATTGAAAGAAGAAATTGTCTTGCAGCAAAACGATTTGCCGACTCCTGAGGAGCTGAAACAGGTTTTGTTCGGCGATTCTGAAAAAACTGCAGACCAACAAATCGCTACGGAATTAACAGATGTCGACGAAGCGAAACCCGAATCTGAACGGTCCGATCAGTCTGAACAACTCGAAATGTCTGAGCTGCCTGAACAACTTAAACAGTCTGGACAGCTTGAGCTACCTGAAAATGAGATTACGGTGTCAAGTGAACCGGAAGTCGTTGCTGTATTAAGCAAAGATGAATCTTCTGACACACCCGATAAAGTTTCGGAAGTTGACACCGAATCACGAACTTCAGATCAAGAAAAAACAGAAACAGCCGAAACTAAAGAAACAACAGAGGTTAAAGAAACAACACAAACGCAAGAGTCGGTTATTGACGAAGCAATTGGTGACATGTTTTCGGATCAGGAGAGTCAGGAAACGCGGACGACACCAAATGAAAACATCCAAAAACTACATGACCAATTAAACGAGCTTAAGACGCAGCTTGAATCTGCAAATGAAGCCTTGAAGAATCACGAAAAGAACTTTGCGGCCTCGCAGGAATCCGAAACCGAATTAAAAACGCAACTTGAAGATGCGGAAAAACAAAAATCTGAAAACGAAAGAAAACTTGAATCGGCAAAGGCTGATAAAGAACAGTTCGAAATCCGACGAAGAACCGCCTCGGAAGCTTTAGCCGAGACAAAGTTGGAACTTGACGCCGCTGTTAATGTTAGAAGTCAGGCTGACGAATCTGTTAATAAGGTGTCAGAATTGAAAAGCAAAATTGATTCCCTTACTGAAGAGTATAACAAAGCGACTACAGAAGCTGAAACCACTCTGATTGCGGCAAGCGAAACACGGGAAGAAGCAATTGCATTGGCTGAAAAATACAGACAAAAGGAAAGCGAGTTCACCGGTCTTGCCGAATTACTGCAAAGTTCGTCAATTGAAGCGGAAGCGGCAAACGACTTCAATGTTGAAGCAAAAAGAAAAGTAGAAGAACTTCGTTTTCAAGTTGAAGCTGCCCAAAACGAAGCGACAAGCAAACGTCTTGCTGCTGATGAAGCCGAAGAAGCAG
>JBOFQC010000403.1:0-4700 GCA_051660725.1 Thermoguttaceae bacterium | reverse complement strand
AGAAGGCTTAAAAAAGACCCGGAAGATGTAGTTGCTTATGTCGAGTTGGCCGAACATTATTTCCAAGCGAGTAAATACAAGGAAGCCGAAACCGCATATAAAAAAGCCCTCGAGTTGGATGCAGGCAACGCTGACATTGTCGGTCACCTTTTGGATACGCAGAAAAGACAGCTTTATGCCGAACTCATGCTGATAAAAGCAGAGTTCGAGAAAAATAAAACCGCAGCTTTAAAAGAAAAGTTTTACGCAAAAAAAACAGAATACGACGAAAAAAATCTTCAGTTATCGGAACATCGGGTCAAAACTTCGCCGGGCAACGCAGCCAATCATTTTGAATACGGAACAATACTTTATCAATCCGGTAAGATAAAAGAAGCGATAACAGAGTTTCAACAAGCAAAAAATGACGTTACCCGAAAAGGCGAGTCGCTTCTTGCTCTTGGCCAATGTTTTCAGCATATAAAACAGTATAAGTTGGCAGCGGCTCATTATCAGGAAGCAATTGAGAATATTCCTGACAGTGGTGAAAACAAGAAAAAAGCGTTGCATCTTGCCGCTAAGCTTGCTTTCGGCCTGAAAGATTACTCCCAAGCTGATAATTACGCACATCAACTTGCTGCAATAGATTTTTCTTATAAAGATGTGGGGGAGCTACTGGACAAAATAGCAAGTGTACGTGATAATCTCGCCAACGGATAGTTTCATTAGACATGTGTGTTTTCGTAGCCAGCATGGGCAATAGCCTTAGGCTTCGGAAAACGCCTTGCGTTGCAAGGCTTACCGTAATTACTGACGGGAAATTTAAACCGTCCCCAGTGTATAAAGCTCAAAGAGCTTTTGGCCCACATTAGGATTTAGCCTGCCATTAAGTAGGCGATTTTTTACGCGGACAGCACCGACAGTGTGGTTCGTATTTTTTAGAGATGCCAAATACAACTAGCGCAAAAAAAAGACTAAAACAAAATAAAGTACTCCGTGAACGTAACCGTTCGCTCAGAACGACAGTACGTAATCGCTGCAAAAAAGTAGTTAAATTTGCAGGCGCGAACAATTTACAAGAAGCGGAAACAGCATTTGCAGACGCTGTTAAAACTCTTGATCGTATGGGAGCGAAAAAAATTCTGCATAAAAATGCAGCTGCTCGCAAAAAATCGAGATTGTCTGCAATGCTCAAAAAACTCAAAGCCAATACCTCGGTTTAATTTACGATTTTTCAACTTTGCCCTTTGCCCTATAAATTACGTGAGTAGTAATACCTCCCCACTTAATTCTACTCAGAAAACGGTACTTCTGATTGATGATGATCAGGATACCATTGAAACTGTAGGGACCGCGCTTGTTTCTGCCGGTTATAAATTATTGATTGGCAGAGACGGGACGGAGGGGCTTGCGCTTGCGGAGCGTGAATTACCCGATCTTATTGTGGTTGACCTTATGATGCCGCGACGGAGTGGTTTTCTTGTCGTCGAAGCGGTCAGGCAGTCGCAACTTGCTCCTACCCGTATTATCATGATTACTGGTAATGACGGGACGAGACACCAAACTTACGCTGAAGAACTTGGTGTGGACGCTTATTTACTTAAGCCGTTTTCAATCGAGCTTCTTCTGAAAACAGTCGAAAAGGTGGTAGGTGATAAAACGTAACCATTACGAAGCAGCTTTTGAGTCGTTTCTGCGAAAATCTCGTGTCCCGTTTATCGGGGTGAACGAATCCAGGCGAAATTTGCTTCCTGATGGTCAGTCTATTAAAAATTTGGACTTTGTCGTTTCGGTACCTAATCGCCAATCATGGTTGGTGGATGTCAAAGGGCGAAAGTTTCCCAGTGGAAAAGAACACCACTCATATTGGAAAAACTGGACCACACACGATGATCTGACCGGAATGGCGCACTGGCAAAACCTTTTTGGAAACCATTATTCGGGCCTGTTCGTTTTTGCTTACTGGATTTGTGGTAACCGGTCACCGCTTCCGCCTGAAGAGCTATTTGAATTTCGTGGTGAACATTACGGTTTCATTGCAGTACCGTTTTTCGATTACCTTTCGTGTTCCAGGCTGATTTCTCCACGTTGGAAGACGTACGCTATGCCGACCAGAAAATTCCGCTCGGTCGCAAAGCCTTTCGGCGAATTCATTTAGGCTGTATATTTTACTTGGCCTGTATTATGCACATAAACTGTACTAGAATTTTGTAAAGCTGATACCGTAAACTTGATATACAGTTGAATGGTATAACGGATAGGTTACGACCCTCTTATTTGTTCATTTGTTTACATGTTCACACGATTTTTCATGCGTTCTCTCTTTCTGATATTTTTTTTCTTAGCGATTCCGCTTTTAGCATCTGATGTTCAAGTCCCCACACCAGTTGAGCCGCAAGCTAATGTTGTGCAGGAAAACGCACATGACGGGGATAAAGACAAAAAGTCAGATGATGCACTTGGCGTTGTTAAAGATAACTCACAAGACGAGACAGAAGGCACAAAAAAAACAGAAGACGCAGAAGATACAAGTGCCAAAAGAGCAAAAGAGAATAAAGTTGAACCGGCACAAACTGATCGGAGCATTAAGGAAGTTAATGTTAATAAAGAGCAAGCGGAAAATCGCGACTCCGTCCCTGCCGATGTGCATTCTCAAGAGTCTCATGAAAGCACTAACAATAATAACAAGCACCAATTTTACAATCTCATCGCAAGTCAGCGTGTTCTTTTCGAATCAATTGCACCTCCGCCAACGCGGATTGAGCTTTCTGGAGTGTTCAATTCTTTAGACGAATTCAAAGGTGTAACGCCAGAATTTTCTATTATTTCTGCTGGTAAAAAAGATATTATCAAGCCTGAGCTTGATGGTAGCACGCTGGTGCTGAATTGGTTGAGTGTCGGAAAAAGTGAAATAACATTACAAGTAAAGAATCCTGAAACCGGCGCTATTGCGTATAACAAGTTAACTGCCGAGTCGTGGACGCCGAACTATTGGTCGATGTTTCTTACTGTGATAGGTGGACTCGGCGTGTTTCTGCTCGGTATGAAGTATCTTTCAGATGGCCTGCAGATGATGGCCGGAGCCGGTTTGAGACGCATGATTGCGGCAGTAACCGAAAACAGGCTCATGGCAGTCGGCGTCGGACTTTTCACGACGATGCTTATCCAGTCCAGCAGTGTTACTACTGTAATGGTGGTCGGTTTTATTAACAGCCAGATAATGACGCTTGCACAGGGTATTGGCGTTATTATGGGCGCGAATATCGGCACGACATTTACGGCGTGGATTCTGGTTCTTGATATTGGCAAATATGGTTTGCCGCTTCTTGGTGTTTCAGCGCTATTCTATTTGTTCTCGAAAAATGACAAAATGCGGTTCGTCGCTATGTCGTTTATGGGACTCGGCTTCGTCTTCTTCGGTCTTGAATTGATGCAAAAAGGGTTTTCGTTTTTGCGTGAATTACAGTCGTTCACCGAATGGATGAACTCATTTACAGCCGATAATTATTGGGGAGTTCTGAAATGTGCAATGATCGGATGTATTCTAACGCTTATTGTTCAGTCTTCTTCGGCAACGCTCGCAATAACGATTTCGCTTGCGTCTATTGGGGTTATTAACTTCGAAACGGCTGGCGCACTGGTACTCGGCGAAAACATTGGCACGACAATCACTGCGGTGCTCGCTTCGATTGGGGCGTCAGCAAACGCACGTAGGGCGGCATATTTCCACGTGTTATTCAATTTGATCGGGGTATTGTGGGTTACGGCTATTTTCCTGCCTGTACTTTGTCCTTTCATACGCTATTGGTTGGTAGGTATAAATCCAGAAACCGGCGTAATTGAAAACGTAAAACTCGGAATTGCATATACACATACGCTGTTTAACGTTACGAACACAGTTGTGTTTTTCCCGTTTGCTGGAAAAATCGCGAATCTTTTGGTTAAATTCATTAGCGACAAGAACGGAAAAGATAAAAAATCGAGTTTGACCGGCTTGAACATTTGGTTGCTGGAATCGTCGGCAATCGCGGTTGAGCGTTCCCGTGTGGAAGTGTTACGTATGTCCAGTGGTTGCGTTGATCTCTCCGATTGGGTTGAAAAATTAAGAGATTCCGAGGTTCCGAGCGAAGAATTAATAGACCAATCGTTCCGTCAGGAAGAGGTTTTGGATTCGCTTCAGGACGAACTTATTGAATTCATTGCCGACCTGATAAGTAATAGTAATATCACACACGATACCGCGGAAATCGCTCGTGGGCAATTACGAATGGCAGACGAATTGGAATCGATAAGCGACTACCTGATCGTAATCTTGAAATCAGATTTGAAGTTGAGAAGGTCGAACCTCGCCATACCGGAACCGATAATGTCACAAATTGCCGAGCTGCATAAACACACGAAAGAATACATTGCGATGATTCACCGTTATTATGCGGAACGAAAAGATGGACAAGAGTTAATGACCGAGGTGCATTCGCAAGGTCGGAGCATCACGGCAAGAGCCAAAAATATCCGCGACCAGTTTTTACGTACGATGACGGAAGAAAAGGTTGATCCGCAGGTAATCATGGCGATTAACACCCAGCTGAACGCTTACCGCCGAGTACGCGAACATTCACAAAACGTCGCAGAAGCAATTGTCGGAGTAAAGTAATATTTTATAGACTTTAGACTTGAGACGTTAGACGTTAGATATTATACTGTGCAACGTCATAAAGCTA